>CAMCYG010000182.1 GCA_945883775.1 Victivallis vadensis | reverse complement strand
TAGTAAGGAGCCTGGATCGATCAATGAAGCTCCTCGGAGAAATAGATGTTCTCCAGATACATAAGACTTCGCCCGAGGTCCTTCGGAGTGCAGACATGGCAAAAGCCCTTGAATATGCCGGCAAATGCGGGATTAAGACTTTGGGCGCCAGTATCAGTGATGAGGAGTCCGGCAGAATGGTTTGCGAAGACCCCAGATTCAGCATCGTCCAGCTGCCGTATAATATGGGCAACACAAAATTCGGCGGGATCATAGACCTAGCCGTTGAGTATGATAAAATGATCATCATCAACAGGCCATTTAACATGGGCCAGATCATCGCAGGGGAAGGGCAGAAGTGTTCTTCCGAAGAGGCCTTCCGGTTTGTCCTTCAGAAGAAGTTCAATGGCGTCATTCTTACCGGCACGAAGTCAGAAAAGCACCTCAAAGAAAACATCAATGCGTTTGCGGCGGCTGGTCACTAATTAAGGCGGATGTGATTTTTCGCACGCCCAGGAGTTTTTTACCGTAAAAACTTGGAATAGAACTTGCATTTTTTTTTTTTTGATTATTATCCTTAAAAGCTATTCAAGGTTGGGTTGTTTTTAAGGAGGATGGCAATGTTGCGCGTTGCGATAAGGGTTGTGTCTCTTATATGTTTGATGAGCATTTCAGCTTTTTCCCAAACTAATTTTTCGTCTCGTCCGGTAGGATTCATAAAGCTCAATGTGCCAGCTAATGGTTATGTGCTGGCATCAGTCCCTTTCTATATGTTTGAGAATGGCACTGATGAGATCAGAGCCAGTCTTGTATCTTCCTCGAATCCAGAATTTGCTGATTGCCTGATGTTGTGGGACAACTCTGCGGCCAAATATGTCACGCTAATCAATTCAGGTACGAACTGGGTCAATCAAGATGCCGGTGAGCCCATCACTAGCTTCACATTGCTTCCGACCGAAGGCTTTATCATCCAGAACAAGCAGAAGAAAGATAAGGAAATCTACCTGTCCGGCGAAGTCGTGTTTGAGGAGGAAGTGACCACCGTCATCCAGCCTTCCCTGAACCTTATTGGCTATCCATACTCGGCAATACTAGGTAAACCCGCCATAACCGCGTTCGTAATCAACGAGAAGATCGAGCTGGGCAAAGGCTACTGGGTCAACAACAACCAGACCAACGCTCACGAGGTAACCGAAAATCGGCCATACGAGGACCTGTTTGGGAGCGGTCTTCCAGCTGTAAGCGGGCTGAAGGTCAATAACAATGCCGCAGATCTGACAATCCAGACCGCAGGCGCAAAGCTCGATATCTATTGCCAGGATGTTACCTCCAATGAGTTCAATTCAGCGTCCGGCTGGCAGGTCTTGGCGCAGGATCTGCAGGTCACTTCTTCTGAAATGAGATGGAAGGACAATACAGTAAAGGACATCAGCGGCCGATATTATCTTATCTGCCGGTCTGACATTGACTTGGACAATAGTGGCATCCCCGACAGCCGTGAACTCTTCCTTTCCGGGGTAGGGCGAGGCATTAACTCGATCCGCAACGGTGAAACCATGGCCGACCTTGCAGTGTTCGAAGGCATGAATGACTCAACCAACTCTCTTATCACAAAGGGCTCCACCAACGGCGTTGCGAAGACTGATAAAAAACTGCGGCTTAACAAAGTATTCTACGTCAGCAAGGGGATTGGCCGCGACACATTGAGCGGTCTCACGGCCGTGGTATTAGGCAAAGACGGCCCCAAGAACACCATTAAGGCCGCACTTGATGAGGCTATTGACAGAGATGCTATCCAGATCCATTCCGGCCATTATGGCGAGAATCTGAATATTGCCGGAAAAAATGTGACGGTTACAATAGTCGGGACAGTAGACCTGACTTCTGGTGTTTCTGTAATGCCAGCACTACCGCAAGTGTTGCCCAGCAACCCCACAAACCCGCCTGCAATTTCACAATAAGGAGAGAAGAATGAAGAACATAATAAAGACAACGCTTATATTTATGGCAACGATAATTTCGCTTTTTGCGGGCGACCTGACAACAGACAATCTGAATGTCATCAATAAGGCGACATTCTACGGGGCCGTGGAAATGGTGGGGCCCCCGTCTGGCTCTGTGGTTTCCAACGGCATGAAACTTCAATTCTCTTTCCCGACAAATAGCGCAACACAGTTGGACGAGAGCGGCAATACCAATACTGGCACAGTAGTGGGTTCCCCAGTCTGGACCAACGGTGTCACAGACGGTGGGTATTATTTTACAAGTGCTAATACATATATATATTGCGCAGATAAGCCTCAGTGGGATTTCAGCGGGGATTTTGCCATATGTATGTGGGTAAAATTCACCGGTTCGTCCGACATTGCGCCGATGAGTCATAATGATAATTCCGTAGGTCCACAACCGAATCAGGGCTGGTATGTTAAATTTTATTTAGGGAATCTCTATTTTGGTGGGGTCAACGGATCTTCCGAGTGGGATACATCCCAGTCATACAGTGACGGGTCATGGCATCAGGTTGTGATCACTCGCAGGTCAAACACGATTTATGCCTACAAGGATATAAGTCTTGTTGCTCAAACCGGTATGACCAGTGGCCCTGCAGCAGCAACGAATGTCTTATATATAGGCCGCTGGAACGGTTCGGCCGGGTATTACTTTCCAGGTACAATGGATAATGTTCGCATATACAATGCTGGCCTGACCCATTCAGATGTATCCAATATGTATTTCAATGCATTGTCACCTACAAATGCAACCGGCAGGATGACTATTAGTCAGATAATCTGTACAAATACTATCAGCCAGACTAGTGCATCAGGGATGAATACCTTTCTCGGAAAACTCGCAGTTGGGACGAACTTGACTGCAGAAGCATTCGAGGTTAACGGCAATGCGAGAATTCAGGGCGATTTCACGGTGAGAGGTATGGCCAATCTCACTGCGTCAAATGCAATAGCACTCGGCGGTGCACCAGCAAGTGCCTATGTTAAAACCAATCACACCGGCAACGTGCAGATTGCCGGTGACCT
>CAMCYG010000181.1 GCA_945883775.1 Victivallis vadensis | reverse complement strand
GCCAAAGGCTGGCGCAGCAAACATCACTGTTCATAAGCGTTCACTTGTCCTTCATAGCTCGGAGAGCGACGGAGGATCGGCGGTTAACAACTCTTCCTCTTCTCGTAGTGCAGCGGAGACCACGCCGGCTTGTCCCGCCGTAGCGCTTTGGCAGAGGCGGAAGCGTTGTTCTTTTGCGGAGGCGGGCTCTTCACCGGCGCAGCCGGCAACCCAACCCTCTGCATCTATCGGCGTTCATCGGCGTTTACTTGTCCTGCCGAAGCAACGGGCAGACAGGGGCGAAGGAGGATCGGCGGTTGAAACATCTTCCTCTCCCAATCCGCCTCCGGCGGACGAAAAGAAATCTTCTCTCTCTGTGCCCTCTGTGCGCTCTGCGAGAGAAAACTCTTCCTCCGATCTTTGGGCTTTGCGCGATGTATCTTTTGAAGTAAAACGTGGAGAGGTCCTCGAGATAATAGGCCGCAATGGAGCTGGAAAAAGTACATTGCTGAAAATCCTCAGCCGCATCATCCTCCTTCGCCAAAGCGCTCCGGCGGGACATGCCGAGCCCACTTCCGGCAAAGCCATCATGCGGGGCCGCGTCGGTTCCCTTCTCGAAGTCGGCTGTGCCCTGAACCGTGCCGTTAGGCTCTGGTTCACGGGCACGGGGTTCCATCTGGCAATGTTCAGAAATAATGCTTGTTCAGTAATAATGAACAATGCTATATATTGAACATAGGTGACTTGTGGATAATGTAATATACTGTATTCAAAAGGCTTTAGATGTTGTGCCAATCTGCAAGGGGCTTGTTTGGGGGCAGGTGTCAGCAGCTTCAGATCCCTTTGATGCGTCCTTGAAGGTTGCATTGAATGGAATGACATATACATTTCATGTACAGCTAAGGAGGCCACTGCACAGGGCTGTTATTGAAAGAGTAATAGCTCTTAAGAATCATTTGCCGCCGGGAGATTTATATATGCTGGTAACGGATCAAGTGAGCCTTGGGCAGGCTAAAACGCTTAGCGGTAACGGGGTTACGTTTATTGATACAGCAGGGAATGCATATTTGGATTTGCCGGGTTTGCATGTGTTGGTTGAGGGAAAGAAGCCTGCGATTAGCGCCTATAGAACCAAACGTTCGCGAACTTTTTATCGAACTGGACTTCAGCTCATATTCGCATTTCTTACGGATCCGGATTTAGACAAGAAGCCGGACACAGCTTTGCTAAATAAATCATTTCGGGAAATCCGGGTGCAAACTGGTGTGGCGCTGGGTTCTATTGGAACGATTTTGGCCAGCCTTCTAGAGCAGGGATATATCATTGAGGATGGGAATCTGCGGTTTCTGGCAAAGCGCAAGCAGCTTTTAGAGCGGTGGGTGTCGGACTACGTTGACCACTTCAGGCCCAAGCTGATCAGCCAGCGATACCGGTCAAGAGGCGGAAACTGGTGGGAGATGCTCCCTTCATTGGGAACAGGCAACTATCTGGGGGGCGAAGTGGCGGCCGCAAAGCTGACCGGATATCTCAAGCCTGAACTGACTACACTCTATACCAGGGGTGATACGCACAGAATGATACTTGATGCAGATCTTCGTTTAGACACTGAAGGTGACGTCGAAGTCTTGAGTGCTTTCTGGGGCGACTGGCCTCATGGTGTCAATGGTGATTGTGTGCATCCGATGTTGGTTTATGCGGATTTGATATCCAGTGAGATAGATCGTAACATGGAGACAGCAAAGCGAGTTTATGATAAATACTTGCGTGACATTATTGAACCTCGTGGATGAGCGTCGGTGCAGGACTCTGGCAAGGCTTGAGGCAATAGCAAAGAGACAAGGGGTTGATGTGCTTCTGCTTGGAGCATTTGCCAGGGATCTGCTTTTCTGGCATACACATGGAATTTCATGTCATCGTGGAACCATGGATGTTGACATAGTTGTACAGCTTCAGGATTGGACTGCCTACAATCGGTTTAGGTCGGCATTACAGTCGATAGGTTTCAAAAGCACAGAAGCTGCCCATCCCGAGAAACTGCTGGATACAGATACCGGAGTAGAGGTTGATCTGTTACCTTTCGGTGATATAGCTGAGGATGGCAAGACAGTCGTTTGGCCGCAGGATGATAGCCGGTGGAGTGTGATTGGTATTCAGGACGCATATGACCATGCTTTGCGATTTGAAATTATCGTTGATGGAATAACCCGGTCTATTCGATTCGTTTCGGCCTCTGGATTGGTGCTTTTGAAGATTGTAGCAATATATGACAGGCCTGAGGCGCGTTACAAGAAGGACACAGCAGATATTGGCTTTGTCATAGATCACTATTTGGGGATTGGCAACAAGGTGAGGATGGAAAGTCATCCTCATGAAGACATTCTACGGGCAGTTGATGGCGACTTGGATAGAGCGACAGCCCGGCTGTTGGGTCGGGATATAAGCGAAATGGTTTCAAGTGACGCAAGAGCATATATCGTTAATTTGCTGAAGCAAGAAGTTAGAAGCCGCAGTACCTGCCGTTTTACACAAGGATTACAGGAGTCGCTGTGCAAGGGAAGCTTCAGCCGTGCGCGAATAATTGTTGGCGAAATATTAGACGGGCTAATGTGGACTCATCCGGCTCGCGTAAAAGCCGGGGATGGCTCACGCGATACTAAACATGAGTGATGTAATCATAACGGTAGACAAACTAAGCAAGAAATACCGCCTAGGCGAGATAGGCGCTACTTCATTGCGCGAGAGCGTCGAGCGCTGGGGGCAGCGAATACGGGGAGCATTTAACCGCCGACCGTGTCCCGCCGAAGTGCGGCTCTTCCACGAAGGCGGATTAACGCCGACTGTGTCCGGCGAAGCCTCTTGGCGAAGAGGGATAAACGCCGATATGGAGAAAGATAAAGAATTGCCGTTATCCCGTTCCTCAGAGGATCAGGATTCCGGCAAAGATTCTTTGCCGCCAAAGGCTGGCGCAGCAAACATCACTGTTCATAAGCGTTCACTTGTCCTTCATAGCTCGGAGAGCGACGGAGGATCGGCGGTTAACAACTCTTCCTCTTCTCGTAGTGCAGCGGAGACCACGCCGGCTTGTCCCGCCGTAGCGCTTT
>CAMCYG010000180.1 GCA_945883775.1 Victivallis vadensis | reverse complement strand
GCATGCCAATTCAGCAAAGCCAGTTATAGACGCATGGTCGAGTTCGCGAATCGAACACTTGGCGCTCATTTTGTCAAACTGCCCTGCTACGATTTGGGTTGTCATCGCTATAAGCTCATCTGGAGATATTGGCCGATCAGAAGAACCTACGTAGTCCGGCTGTTATTATTACGGCAAGGCAAAGATATTATCATTGCGACAAGGGTAAGCGTTTCCCGTAGTTTTGGTAAGGTTTTTACAAGATGTTGCGGATAGTCTTCTTATCAATAATTGCCAAGTGTTAAGGTGCTGATAAGGTGGTGGTAAGCTCTGGTAAGGTTAGAGACAGTCAATCATGGGTATTTTCATGCTGGCACAAGCGACTCATCCCGCACTAGATGCAATCTGATGACATCGGGACCTTTGGCATCGAAATAGAAGGCATGAACGGCCTCGGAAACATTCTTCCTCAACTCATCCCATGATTCGGCCTGCGTGAATATTGCCTCAGTAAGACATTCAGCAACATAGCCTCCATCTAGCTCCTGCGTAACCTCAAACAATATTTCCTGTTTCATGAGGTCACCTTACCAAATAAGAACTGTGCACCTCAACTCTGAATTACAAATATTTATTGTGCCGTATTTATGATGCCGTAGATTCCGGCTGTCTGGAATAAATACTCTGCCACAGTGTTCACAAATATGGGTTTCGTGCTTTGTTGTCATGCGTATCTCCTCCAGGGCGGAGGAGCTTATCAACAACGGGCTGGATTGGAAGCGGGATTATGTGGAGAGAGGAGATAGATTTCAATTGTACAAAAATACAGACCATAAGTTTCTTTACAATACCGGCTAATTGCTCATTACGATTAGAAAGTATCGCGGCATCATTTAAGTTACTTCCATAATAGTACTGCGAAAGTACGCTAACAACCCCATCGTTTGTGAATGAAGCAGCCGTCATTAGCGCTGTATTCACCGTATTATTATATGTCGAGAAGTCTACTTCAGTATGGCGATCTTTGGCGTAAGCCTGCACATACGATATTCTATAAACATCAGACAAGAGCAAGTCGCTATAAAACTTTACAGCATTAGTTCCCGGCTCTTGGCGATTTGCGGCAAGTCCATTCCTCACAAGCAATTTTCGCCAATCGTCGATAGCTCCAGCAAATATTGAGTTTGCAAACACTAATATTATAAGCACAACACCATATAGAAGGAATCAAATCATTGTCTCCGATATTTCTTAATTTGTTTATATAGCTAATAACATGACGCTGTTCATGTCCATACGTATGGCTCTGCGTGCCTATGGAGATTACTTCTTTTTCTTTATAGAGGTCGCTAAGGAATATTTCTGCCTCAAAATCAATGGTGCAAACAGCGTACCAATTCCATCCTTTAGTCGAATCTCCTTCTCTTTTGTCACACGCGCATGGACACGACTTGATCCTGCTCACGCTACTGCTGGTGTCATATGCCATGAATGGACATTCAGCGGAACAGGCACGAGAGTCGGTCGTGATTGACTACTTCTTCGAGGCCACCTGCAAAGAATGCAAGCTCATTAAGGAAGGCTTACTACCGCAGATTGCTGAACGCTTTGGTGGTTTCCACCAGCTAAACCTTTACGACATAAGCAGTGCCACCAACATCGCACGGCTTGTTACTTGCCAGGAAAGGCTCAAGGTCAGCAAGAATGAGCCTGTAATGATGGTGCTGGATTATTCATATGCACTCAATGGCTTCAACGAGATAAAGACCGGGCTTGTAGCGAGAATAGATGAATGTATAGCCGCGCGTCAGGAGGAAGGCTGGAAGATACCTGTTTCTGTTGAAGTGGACGCCGCCGGTAATGTAGTGCAAGAACGGATGAAGATGTTCACCCTGCCCGTTATTATATTCAATGGTTTTATTGACGGGCTTAATCCCTGTGCGATATCCACGCTGGTCTTCTTTATGAGCCTGCTGTCAGTGGCGAAGGTGCGCGGCAGTGCCCTTCTGGCTCTGGGCATATCATATACAGTTGCGACGTTCGTGGTCTATACCGCCATTGGGCTTGGACTGCTTGAAGCGATACGATATCTGAACGCCTTCAACACGGCCGGATTGGTTATCAAGTACCTGATGGCAACTGTTCTCGTCGCGCTAGCCAGCATATCGTTCCGGGATGCTTACAGATTCCGAATATCAGGCAGGGCTTCGGATATCACATTGCAGTTGCCTGACGGAATCAAGGGGCTGACGCACAGGATCATGAAACGCGGTCTGTCGCATGGCAGTTTACTTGTAGGCGGCCTTATAATAGGTGCATTGGTAACCGTTCTTGAAAGCGTCTGCACCGGACAGGCTTACCTGCCGACGCTGGTATATATCATCAAGTCAGGAACGGACACATCCACAGCCTGGACGTATTTACTTATCTATAATGCCATGTTCGTCATCCCACTGGTGCTGGCATTCACCGCGACATACTACGGCACAAGAAGCGAGAAACTACTCGACTGGAGCCGTAGTAATGTCGTACCCGCAAAGGTGGCTCTGGGAATACTGTTTCTGGCTATCGCCGGTTTAATGTTGCTGACCCAATAGGGACTGCAAAAAAACGCTGGCTGTCACCAGGACATACTGGGGTTAATTGTCTTTACCTGGAATAGGCGCAACGTTCTCAGGTGGAAGCTCCACGTCCTTTCCGCTTTCAAAGTCAATCGCGGCCGGTTTGCAGTTCATATTGTAGAATTCCGAATTGCTATTTGTCAGAATATCCGCCATCTGCACTGTTCGGCCTGTATAGGCAGATATGCGACCCAAGATTGCAGAAGCGGTCGACATCGCCACGGTTTCGCCCTCGTTGAGCGCATTGCCACTTATAATGGCGTCCAGGAGCGCGCGGTGTTCGTTAACGTATGGATTGCCGTTACTACCAACATCCTCCATCTGCATCTCTTTTCCGTCAATACGCTTGATTTTACCGCCACCAAATATTTCTGCATCCGTTGTACGCAGGCGCTCGCCTACGAAATCGTTGCATCCTGAAATCTGACGGCACATGCTATGGATGTGCACTCCATCGCCGTAATCGAAGTCTATGCTGAAGAAATCATACTGATTG
>CAMCYG010000179.1 GCA_945883775.1 Victivallis vadensis | reverse complement strand
CAGCCCAAGGCGCATCTGTGATCATGTGCATACGGCTCAGCCGGAGGCTTCGCCCTTCCTCAAGAAATCAGTCTTGCGAAGGCATAGTAAAATCCGCATTCCCTGCGGATTTTACGCTTTTTGCTTAACGCCCAGCACTTCCGCTTTATTGTCTTTCTTGTGCCACCACAAGACGACCGGCGTAGCGATAAACACTGTGGAATAAGTACCGGCTATAAGGCCTATGAACAGGGCGACAGCGAAATCATTGATGGCGCCGCCGCCAAAGATCAACAGCATCACGACTGTTATGAGCACGGTGAAACTGGTAAGTATCGTTCTGCTAAGCGTCTGATTCACACTTATATTGGCAATCTCGACAAAAGACTTGCCTCTCATAAGTTTCAGATTTTCCCTTATCCTGTCAAACAGCACGATAGTATCATTCACCGAGAAGCCGATGATAGTGAGCAGGATCGCGACAAGAGCCATACTGATCGGACGATCCATAGCAGAGAACAGTCCGACGGTAACCAGCACGTCATGAACCAATGCCACAATGGCGCCCATTGCAAAAGCAAACTCGAACCGCCACGAAATATAGATGATCATACCCAGAAGGCTCAAGCCGACTGCCCATAGTGCCCGCGTCTTCATCTCACTACCGACCATCGCGCCCACTTCTTCCTCATTCATCATTTCATAGCCGCTGGTCGCAAGTTTGGAGGCAAAGACATTCTTGAGAACATCAACTGACTTGCTGTTATTGATATCCGTCTTGCCTGTTTTCACCAACAGATACTCTTTATTCTGATCAAAATCCTTAAGGTACTGCAGAGAGGAGTCATTGATGCCGGCAGACTCCAACGCACCTCTGATTGTGGCTTCGGGAAGCTTATCTTTAAAGCTGTAGGTGACAGCAGAACCACCGGTGAAATCGATGGAGAAGATTGTCCCGGGCACTTTCACCTCCTTGACGACCATCCACCCCAGAGAACACACAATTATAATCAGCGACAACGACACAGCCAGATTCCGCTTTCCAAGGAAGTCTATGTTCGGATTCTTGACTATCTCAAGCATCTTAAGATTCTCAAGCTTGAACTTCTCGACCAGCACTGTGTAGATCATTCTGGTCACTATTATCGCGGTATACATACTTATCAGGATACCTGCGCAAAGTGTTACTGCATAACCCTTGATCGGACCGGAGCCGGTAACGAACATGATTATACCTGCTATAACCGTGGTCAGATTGGCGTCTAGAATCGTAACAAAAGCCCTATCGTATCCGGCCTGTATTGCCGGCACAATCCGCTTACCAGCTGCAAGTTCCTCCCTAATACGCTCAAAAATCAGCACGTTTGCATCAACAGCCATACCAAGCGACAGGACGATACCTGCGATACCAGGCAACGTAAGCACCGGCAGATTCAGCGCCGATGCAGTCGGATTTCCACCACCCGAGAACAGTCCCATAAAACCGGCGGCCAATACCATTCCCAGTGGAAGAAGCATGAGGTTCAACAAAAGAGCAACATTGGCGATGACTCCACTGGTCAGATAATACAGACCCATAAAGCCAACCACAGCCAGCGCTCCATACACACAAGCCTTAACGCCAGACTCAATTGAATCTTTACCAAGACTCGGCGCTACAAAACGCTTCTCCATCACCTTTACGGGAGCAGGCAGCGATCCAGCCTTAAGTATATTAGCCAGCAAATTCGCCTCGGAAAGGGTGAAACTGCCTGATATCTCCGCCCGACCGCCGACAATTGCCTCGCGAATGTACGGTGCAGAATAGAGCGAATCATCGAGCACGATGGCAAGATAACGCGGCTTCTCCAAACTTGGGTTCTTCGCTCCGCCCGGCGCATAATCACGGGTTATTTTCTCGAACTTCTTAGAGCCTTTGCCGTCAAATGTGATATCAACGACAGGCTGGCCCATCGTTCTGAAGTCCACTGACGCGCCGCTCAAGTTATCGCCCGTGACCTCGTTAATTCTTTTCACGAAAAAGGGCTTATAGAGCACATGACCGCTCTTCTCAACCTTCTCGAGCATGAAATCATAGGCCTTATCAGGGGCCTGGAACCTGCGAAGCATCGACATGAATCGATCATCTATCTTATCATCCGGCACCGCGTCACGGTTCCTTTTGTATAAAGACTCCTTACCCATCTGGACAATCGTGTAACCCTCAGGGGCCAGGTTCTTCTCGAACAACTTGGCAACCAGGTCATCATTCTTCTCATGGACCATACGGAAAGACAGGAAGGCCAGCCGATTGATGCTGTCTTCGGCCTGCTTGCGCTTCGCCTCATCAACACCTGGAAGCTGAACGATTATTCTGTTGTCCTTACCGGGATAGATTGTGGGTTCGGCAATACCAAGATTGTCCACACGGTTCCTGATAACCTCGACCGCCCTGGCCTGCGAGCCATTGAGGACCTCGTTGACCTTTTTCGTAACCTCTTCCTCTGTAAGATTATCCTCCTTGGCTTTTACATCTTCCCTGACCTTGGCTTCATCGATGGCAAGCGTATAACTGACGCCACCCTTAAGATCCAAACCCAAAGGAATTTTTTTAGAAGGCGGATATATAAGAGCAATAGAACTGCTCACCAACGCAACCAGCACCAACCATTTCCATATAGCATGCTTATCCATTTATATTCTCCCGGAAAATTTATTTCTTCTCAGCGTCCTTGATGTCATCATCCTTGCCCAGCACAGTTGTCACAGCGCCTTTGGCAACTTCGACCTTGCAGTTATCCGCAATCTTGATCACGAAAGTCTGCTCCTTCACGTTCGAAACCGTACCGATTATCCCGCCGCAGAACATAACGCGCTCGCCGGACTTCAAGCCGTCTATCAAGACCTTACGCTCTTTCTCTTTCCTCTGCTGGGGGCGGATCATCATGAAGTAAAGGATTGCGAAGATTATCACCATCGGGAAAAGCATCCCGAACATATCGCCGCCACCGGCACCGGCAGGTGCCGCCTGTGCTACAAACATCATCTCATTTATTGTCATTCTTCTTATCTCCTGTTAAAAACGGGCTTAGCCCATTCTATTTTACATACCCACTGTTAACGCACATCAAACGGCTCGGCAGGGACGACCCTCACCACCTAAAACAAACCCAGGTAGGGCGAACCCTCCGGGTGAGCCGTCTTTTCCCTTCTTATTCCACCAGCGCTCAATCAGGACGGCTCGGCAGGG
>CAMCYG010000178.1 GCA_945883775.1 Victivallis vadensis | reverse complement strand
CCAAAGATAGTGTATCGGTCAGCGGCTGCCGCCTTCGCAGCAGTCTCCGCGAATTCTTCGAATCTGGGATCGGTTGCGGGCTCTGGCAGTCTTTCGATGAAGTCATCGAGTTTTGCCCAATCATCAATCACGCATGAACTGTCGTGGGCGCCACCTGTCTGCCATTCCCAAGGAAGGTTCATTATGCGTGGATCCACAGGGTTCCCTGTGAAGAACCAGGCAACATCCTCTGGATACCGATCCAACTCTTTGAGTCTCTCGCCGTACTGATCTTCGAGCCCCTCTCCCCACCATTTGGCCCGGACCAGAGGAATGCGTGAAGGGTTCTTTCTCTCGACAGCCTTGATGACATCTTCCCGTGTCATGGGTTCAATAGTCTTATTCATTGTCACTCCACCAACCTTTCTTCATCAACATACTCCCTTATGCATGGGAAAGACATACGCCAACTAGCCCTGGAATTGCCAACAGGTTACAGAAGAAAATTACCAGCGAAAACGGTTATGGTACCCCCTAACACTCTAATATCGAACACCATTCTTGATTATCGGCGCGAAATTAAGGCCATCGCCGACCTGATAATGGCTACATAATTCTAAGGCCCTTCAACAGGCCTACTCGCTACTTACGCTCAACTTTCTTCACTCATAAACCAAAGGCTATCACTCTTCAGAATACCTGACTATTAAGATCCTCATCCGCAGTATTCACAAGCGAGGTCTTGATAAGCTTCTGCCAGCTTACCGGCATGCCTGCCGCCGCTTTTCTAATGGAATCGAGCTCCTTCATCTCAATAAGGCAGCGTAATATATACACTCCCTGCCTGCGGTCATTCTCAGATTTCACGGAATTTCCTCTCCGTTTACATATCATAAGCTTATGTAGACAGAAATTCACAGGATGCGGGACGCAGATCTCCACACCGCCAAGATGTGCCTTAATTGTCCTGCCGGCCAGGAAGTCAAGATACCGGATAGCTGCCGCATTTATACCGAGTTCGGGAATATTATACGGTTTATCGGTCCCTCTTCCGCGTTCAGGAACAAGAAACTCCAGCATGATATCCGAATGCACAAACTGCATATAGCCACTGCTGCCCTTGAAATTGATCACAAAATTCAGATCTTTCAGCAAACTCTCCACATCAACCGTCTTCATCATCTTGTGCGGCAACGGAATCAAAAGATCGATATCCCTAGTCCGTATGAGAGGCCGGTAATCGATCTTTGAGAAATATGCCGAATAACAAGGCATGCACCAGCTGCCGACCAAGACTATATGCTTAAGAACGCCTGCATCTTCCAGACGTTTCAGTAGCCGGCTGCACAGATTATGCTGATTTCTGTCCACTGATGACCTTATTAATGAACTTTATCTGTTTATCTATCTCTGAGATCTGCCTGCGGTACCTTACACGATACTCTTTTGCGTCAATATAGCGCTTCAATTCGGGCTCATTGAGCTTTCCGACATAATTGAAGCGGACCTTCCTGCCCTCCCTCTGCGCCAGGTAGTAATACTGATGCCCTCCGATGACTTTTCGAACAAGTGACCCTCTCGGCAGTTTTTCCATGGCCCGGATAAATGCATCACGCGCCCTGACCGAGTTCTCCAGTTCCTCTTTAAGCATGCCTATTATAAACATCGTTCACCTGCCGCCTTTATTACCTAACAACTAATCAATGTAACGTATCATGTTTGGTAATATACGTCAATTATAAACCCGACACAGCTTTTTTGAGGCTGCGAGGACATCGCTTGAGCCACAAGAGATAGTGGCCAAACTGCGCCAGGCACCGTACCGAACAACGCCTGGCCCAGCATTTGAGAATTTGCAATGTGGGATTTGTGATCATTTCAAGCGCAGCTTGAAATATCGAACACCATTCTTGATTATCGGCGCGAAATTAAGGCCATCGCCGACCTGATTGCTGCAGCGTGACAAGCAGGCATCAAAACGCGATACCGAAAACAGCCAACTGGCTTATTATCGTTTATTGTATATTTCGATAATAATACGCTTGATTATCATCATGCGACCATATATACATTAAATGATGAAAAGCGGTGAAAATAGATGCGGAAGACCGGTTAGATGCACCGGTAATTATGAAGCCTTCGTTCCTAATCCACTACCGCCTGATATAGATTTTTCAAAAACCCTGCTTCGCTCTCTTTCTGACGCAGACCGCATGATCGGAAAGCTGGCGGGAGAAGGACGCTCCCTCCAGAACCCGCATATACTGATGCGCCCGTTCATAAAGAGAGAAGCCGTGCTTTCCAGCCGTATCGAGGGAACACAGGCAACCCTTGGCGAGCTGCTGGTTGCCGATGCAGGCGCAGCTGTCAAAAGAAGCCCCGATGATTTAAGAGAAGTCGGCAATTATGTTACCGCATTGGAATATGGGATCAAACGATTGGCAACACTACCCCTCTCGCTCCGCCTGGTACTGGAGCTCCACGAGAAGCTCATGCAAGGCGTTCGTGGCGAGCATGCCACCCCCGGCGAATTCCGGCGCAGCCAAAACTGGATAGGTCCGCCCGGCTGCACACTGAATAATGCCTCGTACGTTCCACCTCCTGTCGATGAACTCATGCCCTGCCTTGCTGCATGGGAAATGTTTCTCCATGACAGATCACTCCCTCCTCTGATACAAGCAGCTATGATGCATAGTCAGTTTGAAGCCATTCATCCTTTTCTTGACGGTAACGGACGTGTCGGCAGACTCCTGATAACGCTTTTTCTAGTCGAGAGGAATATCCTGCCTACCCCGCTCCTCTACATCAGCGCATTCTTTGAAGCCACTCGTCAGGATTACTACGAACGATTGTCTGCCGTAACACAGCAAAGCGCATGGACAGCGTGGATAGAATATTTCCTCAACGGTGTTGCACGAATGTCCGAAGATGCGTTGAGCAGGGCCGAAAGAATTAACCGACTGCTTTCAGACTGGAGACAGCGAATAACCGGCAGCAGCAGGATTCCTCTGGATATCCTCAGACTTCTGGCAGAGAACCCCTATTGCACGGTCAATCAAACCGCCTCAACGCTGGGTATCGCATTTACAACAGCCCAGCGCGGTATTGATAAACTTACCTCACTGAAAATACTGAAACAGATCGACACCGCAAAACGCAATCGCCTCTATTGTGCACAGCAGATCATGGATATCCTGGACGAACCGCCGGCATTCCGGCCGCCTTCAATTTCAACCTGATCCTCAGTGCTCAAATCTATGCGTGCTTAGGTTATAGGTTGCCCATGTTTTTGTATTGATCCTGCGCAATGTGGGATTTGTGATCATTTCAAGCTCCGCTTGAAAT
>CAMCYG010000177.1 GCA_945883775.1 Victivallis vadensis | reverse complement strand
GCATGGATACATATTAGGCGGATTACTTTCGGGTATAGCCATGGCCTTTCACTCCCTTGGCGATTTCAACCTCCAGATTCCAGCTACTGCATGGATTCTGGGCGCGGTCGTTGCCACAAGTACACTTTTGAGCATCTCATCGATATACGGCTCCACCCGTACGAAGGAAAACGAGTAAATGGTTTATTACATAACCAGCGACCTCCATCTGGGCTCACGACACAGCGAGACCGAACTATTTCTCAAGTTTCTCAAAACATTACCCACGCAGGACTGTACCCTTGTCTTAAACGGCGACACTCTAAACAGGCGGTGGACAGTTTACAGCAAGAAAGAGAATGAAGTGCTTGCCACGCTTGCCGATCTTTCAAATAAAATCCGAGTGGTCTGGTTGCAAGGCAATCACGACCGCAAACTGAAGCCGGAGCAGTCAGGCTCCATAGAATTTCTCCCATATCTTGCCGTCGGCACGGCAATGATACTGCACGGACACTCATTCGACCTGATAATGAAAATTAACAGGCCTTTCGTTTGGATATTCAGACTTTCACATCTGATACTGGACTTTTTCAAAACAGAGTCTCTGCACGTATCAGCATTCGCCAAAAGATTTAAATTCCTTTACACAGTTCTGAGAAACCACGTCAGATCGAATGCCCTGACATTCGCCGTTAAAAAGGGATTCAAGATCATCATCTGCGGGCATACACATTACTGTGAGGACACCGAGGTTAACGGAATACGATACATTAACACTGGATCATGGCTTGAGCGACCTGTGCATTATGCGTTGTTAGGCTGCGACGGCCGCATCAGTATTCAGCAATTCAACGTACAGGATGCAGTCTAATGAACATCCACATTCTTCAGGCAAAACGCAACCTGCTATCTCGAACAAACAAAGACACAAACGGCGGCTATGGGACTGTAAATGATTTCGGAAATGGCTGGGCCTCGCGTTTGCTGGCAAAACTAAAAACTAGATCTATGAACTTCCCCGAACTTGCACCCGCTTACGCATCAGCTATTTTGAAGGCGCATGGACATTGCGTCACATACGGGGAGAATTCCGACAACCCTGCAGCCGACATCACCCTGCTCCAAACATCAATTGTCCATTACAACGAGGAACTGAGACAGGCGCGAGCCCTGAGGAAGAAATATCCCGGAATGAAAATTGGACTTTTTGCGGGCGTATGCGATGCATATGCCCAGAAGTATGCAGACGAGTTTGATTTCGTTATTACCGGTGAATTTGAAAGCGCGCTAATGAAGAGAGAAATCGGCAATTTCTCAAGAATTGAAAAAGGCGAATTCATTGACGACCTGAACGAAATTCCATATCCGAACTGGGACCATGTCCCTGAAACATTGGGCACTAATTTGGTGACACGCAAGTCTGATTCTAAACTATTCCCAATGCTGGCAAGCCGAGGATGTCCTATGTCCTGCCGTTATTATTGCACCTATCCTCTGATCCAAGGCACAAGACAGCGAAAACGCAGCATCGAGAACATCATTGGAGAAATAAAACATCTCATCAACAAATACGGGATGAATCTGGTGCTTTTTAGAGACCCGATTTTTTCCCTGGACATGGAACATTCCAGACTGCTATGCGAACGTATAATTGCCGAGAAACTTAAGTTCGACTGGATATGCGAAACACATCCTAAATTCCTGAACGATGACATGCTGAGTTTGTTTTCCGCAGCCGGTTGTCGGGCCGTCAAACTGGGGATTGAGTCTGGCAACAAGGAAGTCATAGGTCTATCTAAACGACAAACTCAGGAATTCGACTTTCAATACCAGATCATCCGGAGCTGCGAGAAAAACAACATCAAGGTATTGGGTTTTTTCATAATTGGCTACTTTGACGATGCAATAGCAACCATAGAACAAACCATTGATCATGCCATATGGCTTAACGCTTATGGTGCACAATTTACCGTGGCAACTCCTTATCCCGGCACTGATTGGTACAATGATATAAAGAAGCAGAACGATATTTATAGCCTAAGTGAGAACCCGGAAGATTACACCCAATACAATCTCGTTTACCGTCATCCACAACTGACGAGCAATCAAATTATGGAATTAATGAACAAGGCCTACAGGAAGTATTATTTTAGGCTAGGTTATATATGGAAACACCATCTAGGATCATTTTTCCGGTGAAGCCGTCCAATTACAATGTCGCTGACATATTCGGCACCCCTGTGACCGTGATCCGGTTCCAGGAAGCCATTGATATGATTCTGGGCTGGAAGAGCCTGGGGGGAAACAAGCCTTTGTGCACGGCTTTCCCATCCTTGAATCCTATTTTCTCAGCGGTGCTGGAACAGAAGTATTCTAAACTGTACTGGGGACTTGATCTGGTACTGCCTGACGGACGGAACATAGCACGTGTGGCGCGCCTGCTCGGCGCGCAACTTCCTGAGAAGCGTATTGCAGGGATGGACGTCCTTCCGGAAATATGCTCAGGACTGAAGAGTCGGGATCATACTATCGGCATTATAGGGGCAAGCACGGTGGCGGTTGAGGAATTTGCCAAGTGCCTGCAGGGCAAGTACGGCATCCTTGCCGACAGAATAACGTCTCGCTGGACAGCCCCGTTTGCCGAAGTTTTCGGCATGGCGGAACTCGGGGAACACGTGAAGCAGTTGAACATTCTTAAGCCAGATATCGTAGTGGTCGGGATCGCCAGCCCGAAACAAGAAGGGATCGGTAGAATACTGCGTGACAATCTAGAATATTCAGCAGTGATCCTGTGTATTGGCGGGGCAATGCAGACAACTGCCGGAATGATCCCAATGGCGCCGCAGTTGATCCGCAACCTGGGGCTGGAATCTTTCTACCGTTTTCAGAGAGAGCCACGCCGGCTTTTTAAACGCTACATCGTTTATAACGCCATCTTTCCGCTCTTTCTGATGAAAGCCCTATTCAAGCATTACGTGCTTGGAAAAAAGTTTTTGGAATAATTCAATTAATTGCTTTCACCAGCACCGTGTGCTATGTTCCTGCACATTATCGAGACAACCATCTGGAGGTGATTATGAATATTCGGAATGATTTATTGAATCTTATTAAGGACAGGAAAGCCACGGTCGGAGTTGTCGGACTCGGTTACGTCGGCCTGCCGCTCCTAATAGAATTCGCAAAAAAAGGCTTCCCTGTGATTGGGCTGGACATCGACAATCGCAAAATCAAAAGCCTCACCAAAGGCGAATCATATATCAAGCATATCCCTGCGACTTCCGTTAAAGCAGCGATATCAGCCAACCCTCGCGCCAGAGCTACAACCGATTTCAGAAATATATCAAAATGTAAGGCCGTAATAATATGCGTCCCCACCCCGCTCACAGAACACAGGGACCCAGACATGAGCTATATAGTCAACACGTCAAAGGCCATTGCTCCCTATATCAAGAAGGGCCAGATAATATCACTTGAGTCGACCACATATCCAGGAACGACCGAAGAAGTAATGTTGCCGATACTTGAGGCAGGATG
>CAMCYG010000176.1 GCA_945883775.1 Victivallis vadensis | reverse complement strand
CCCACGAGAGTCATCGCATGGGCCACCGGCGCCGGCGTATTAAGATCCTTATAGGAGACCATACCGGTCAGAACAGCAGCGACAATAATATAGAGAATCGTGCATATCCCAAGAGAGAGCAGTATCCCTATCGGCATATTTTTTTGAGGATTTCGGGTCTCTTCTGCTGCGGTAGATACCGCATCAAAGCCTATATAAGCGAAGAAAACTATTGCAGCCCCTGCCACTACCCCCTTGAGTCCAAATGGCATAAAAGGAATCCAGTTGGCAGGATTGACGTGTGACATTCCTACACCAATGAATACAAGGACAGTCAACAACTTTATAAACACCATCACGCTGGTAAAACGCGCACTCTCCTTGATTCCGACAACCAGGATGGCCGACAGAAAAACCACAATCAGGATTGCCGGAAGATTGATGATCGCTCCCGGAACAGTGCCAGGCGCAGCTGAGCACCAGACCGGCACATTGATCCCCACTGCCGCGAGGATACTTACAAAATACCCAGACCAGCCGATGGCAACTGCTATACACGCGACTATATACTCAAGTATGAGGTCCCAGCCGATGATCCATGCGATAAGCTCGCCCATGGTTGCATAGGCATAATTGTACGCACTGCCAGCAACCGGAATGGAAGACGCCAGTTCCGCATAACATAGAGCGGCAAAGGTGCATGCGACGCCCGAAATGATAAAGGAAAGGATGACCCCAGGCCCTGCATACTTTGCCGCCGCCGCACCTGTCAGCACAAATATACCGACTCCGATGATCGCCCCTATCCCTAAAATCGTCAGATCGAAGGCATTAAGAGAACGCTGCAGACGGTGCTGTTCTATATCGAGATCTTCAATGATATGCTGGATAAATTTGCGACGGAAAAGCTTTTTTAACATCAATCCTCCTCATTTTTACTGCGAAATTCTTATCACAATGCCCAGAGATTGAAAAGTAGCATTTAAGCCGACTGTAAAACTCGGATTCTAGAACAAATAATTCCACTAGTCCGCATTTCTCGAGACCTGCGTTAAGAAAAATGCGGATTAGCTTCGACGGTCACATGAACAAGCGATTCAAATTGGCGGAGAAGCGCCTTGTACTCCTCTGCCTGGCCAGGGTGTTGTGCCATCAAAGCCACGATACATGCGTATTTATCCTGTCCTACTTTCCAGACATGCAGATCGGTTACGCGGACATCCGCATCAGCTTCTAATGTTTTCCGTATGCTTGAGGTCAAATCGTCGTGTGTTTCACGGTCAAGCAGTATACTTCCCGTCTCCGCCAGCAGGAGATAAGTCCAGCGCAGAATCAAGATCGCACCAACGATTCCCATGATTGGATCCAGCCAGTTCCAACTGAGATATTTAGCACCCAATAGAGCAAAAATCGCCAAAACAGAAGTCATTGCATCAGCTACGACATGCAGGTAAGCTGCGCGCAGATTGAGATTCTTGTGCACACTGCCGTTATCGTGATCATGATGATGCGGATGGGAGTGACTATGATCATGCTCATGGGGATGGTCGTTCAGAAGTAGCACACTCAGCAAATTCACTACCAATCCGACAATCGCCACTAAAATGGCCTGGTCAAACTGTATTGCCAGCGGTGAAAGTAGGCGGTGCACGGATATGCCGATCATGGCAAGTCCAACCAGGCCTAGCAGGATTGCGCTCACGAACCCGCCAAGAACCTCTATCTTCCAGGTCCCGAAAGTAAAGCGCCGGTCAGCATTATAACGTCTCGCCAGGACAAAAGCGCCCCAGGAAATCGCCAAAGCCGCTGCATGTGTACTCATGTGCCAGCCGTCCGCAAACAGGGCCATAGAGTTGAATATCCAGCCGGCAACGATCTCGACGAGCATCATAGACAGCGTCAGCAGGACTACCCGCATAGTCTTCTTTTCTGTCTGCTTCCCGCTGTAGTGGAAAATGTGATCGTGTTCGTAGCCTGATGTGTCTTTCATATGCATATAAATCAATTCGACCAGTTTACCATGCCCAAATATGCCGTGATCAAAACAACCACACCGAAAACGATGCGATACCAGGCAAAAACAGTGAAGTCGTGCCGGGAGATATAACGCATCAGACCACGTACAGCTAGCAATGCGCAAATGAATGATGTGACGAATCCAACCGCAATGAGACCCGACATATCGGCGCTAAGAATTGCCCTGTGCTTATAAACATCATACAGAGCGGCGGCCGTCAAAGTCGGGATTGCCAGGAAGAATGAGAATTCCGCGGCCACTTTGCGCGAAAGACCGAAGAAAAGGCCACCAATGATCGTGGCGCCTGAACGTGAGGTTCCAGGAATGAGTGCGAAGCATTGGGCCAGCCCCACTTTCAGCGCATCTGTCCAGGTCATTTCATCTACTTCATTAACGCGAATCGTGTGCTTCCTGCGTTCAGCCCAGAAAATCACCAATCCGCCGACAATAAAAGCCAGGGCCACAGGGACAGGTGAAAACAGGTGAGCTTTGATTACATTGCCAAATAAAAACGCCAAAACACCAGCGGGGATAAATGCGATTATTACATTGCCGGCAAAACGCCTCGCCAACGGATCGCTCAGTAATCCAGCTACAACATGAATAAGCTTCCCGCGATATTCCCAACAAACAGCGAGGATTGCACCAAGCTGAATAACGACCTCAAAGACATCACGCTGATCCTTATCCAAAAAGTTCAGGACATCTC
The DNA here is from genome assembly GCA_945883775.1 of Victivallis vadensis. Lineage (GTDB taxonomy): Bacteria > Verrucomicrobiota > Kiritimatiellia > UBA8416 > CAMCYG01 > CAMCYG01. The sequence continues at coordinate 873 of CAMCYG010000176.1, read as the reverse complement.
CGGCAATTATAAGATGACCAGTACTGGAAACTGGCAGGAACTCGGTAATCCCCTCCACAACACCCATGATCAGCGCTTTAACTATTAACACTATATCCATAAAAAGAAAACTTCTACACGATTAAGGAGCCAAGAGCCAGTCTGAACTGCGGACAATATGGCAACAATTATAATTGACCTTTACCTTGAGAAAAACGACATATGTCGTTGGAGTCGAAACCCGAAGGGTGCATTTCTCGGTTCTTCGCTGTTTTCAGTGGAATAGAATCGAAGAGTTTTGACAGAATTAACAGAATGTATCCTCGGATCCGCCCTCAGGTCCATAGACCTTATGGGTCGAGGATTGGATCCTATGGATCCAGAGGACATAATTCAGAGAAATAAGGAGGACATATATATGGGATCTTGCGATAGAAAGTATGATCTGGCTGGCAAGGTGATTGGATTGGCAATGAAGGTGCATACAGCTCTTGGACCAGGATTCCTCGAATCAGTGTATCAAAACGCTTTAATCTTTGAACTCCGGGAGGCAGGACACAAAGTTGAACCCGAAAAAGAGATTATCGTCAGATATCGGGATGTGGTAATAGGTACTTTTATTGCAGATTTGCTTGTCGATGACGAATTGATAGTTGAAAACAAAGCTGTACAGAAACTCGCAATTTCTCACGAGATTCAACTGGTAAACTATCTGACAGCTACTGGCATTAACGAAGGAGTATTGTTGAACTTCGGCGCTCTAAAGCTTGAGTTCAAGAAGAAATATAGGACTTTTATGCCTGCAGTTCCTCCACCATTTTGAACATTTTGTACATTCTGTCAAAACTCCCCTCCCTCTCAAAGGGGACCTGCCCGCAATGCTACGCATAGCGT
>CAMCYG010000175.1 GCA_945883775.1 Victivallis vadensis | reverse complement strand
TCGGGCCAATGTATCCATTTGCAAAGCAGGAATCCACGCCACATCTATCGTGGCGGATAGAATCCTCTCCCGCATGGCGGCAATGCGATCCACTTTTTCCAGCAGAACCGGCGTAATGGTGAATATCGGCCTATAACTCATGGTTATTTATATGCCATATGAGTCAAGTATCAGTCAAGTTATTAGTCAAGTAGCTTTGCTTTTCGTACAATTGGCATGCCGGTTTGACGCCACATAAGAACCCTGCACGCATGTCTACACTTTTTGGCAACATCCTTCATACTATGCCGTTATAATGATTTTGCCTCAAACGAACTATCGTATAATTATGTTCGTCTTAATTTTGCACATCATCTGCCGCACCGAATGACTTATCTCCTGTGTTTATTAACATATCTATGACTTTCGTGTTTCCTGTATGTCTGGCTCGACCCAATGTTCCGATGATCACTTCCCTGTCTCGGCGGGCTTGCTAGACATACCGTCGGGGGCTGGCTCCAATGTTTTCTCCGGCTCCTTCTTCTGCATCTTCGCTATAAGCCCAGACACAATACCTCCTGCAATCGAGCCCACAATAATGCCAGGAGTGGATACAGCTGTCCAAATTACCATCTCGATTGGAAACAAGTTCCGATCCAAGACACGATCAGTCAGAGCGTCAAATCCCACACCAAAGAAGATACCTGCAAGGGCGGCAGGGGCTATGAGAAGCGGCTTTGATGGCATCAGACTCGCACAGACTAGCGTTGCTATACCCATGACACATATCAGCATCGAGTTGTCAGACGCGAGCGTCTTGTCTATTTCTCTAGAGCCAATAAACCAATTTATGAAAACAAAACCAATTATATAAACGGTCACTAGGGCTACAGCAAACCTGATTTCTGAATTCTTATTCATCCTATTCATCATCACTTCACCGTTGCAACTGGCCTTCATTCAGACACCTTGTGAGAAATGCCCCCTTGCAAGGCCGTAAACACGCCAACTAGCAGACCTGAGAACGGAACGGCCACGTGGCTAACTGGAAATCAGGAAGCTTTTAACTGGCCCGTCAGGTATTTGTGTATCAGGCTTGAAACCAGTGTCTGATAAGGCATGCCTTCCTGAACGGCTTTTAATTTTATGTTGTTATAATCCCAGTCGGACATGCGAATATTGATCTTTTTATTCTTGTTCAACGCCGTGCGGGCATGAGACTGATACTTCTTTATCTCGCCTGCCATATCAGGAACGGCCACCCATTCATCATTCTCCAGTTCCTTTTCCAGCATGGCTTCTTCTTTGGTAAGCATTATCTTCTTCATTTATGACCTCCGATATATTTTCTCGTTGATTCACGACTGGGATACACGGTCTTCAAAAAACACGTCCCGTCAGGCTCCTCCACAAATGGAACATTATATGCGTATCCTTCACGCTCTATCACAAATATTTTCTGATCCTTTTTCTTATGTTTTAAAACAGCACGCAAACACCCTTCATCTATCAGGCTTATAATCTCTTCAAATGTAATCTTACGATTTTCAGACAGCCATTTGTTCTTGTCCATATTCCAACTGAAGTTCATGCTCGTTTATAGGACAATGCCTACCTTTTGTCAAGCATGCCAACTCCTCTTGCCAACTCCTCTGTCGAAACTCCTCGCAGAAGTCACGCAGATAATCCGCCCTTCATCCTGCTCTCAGTTCTCATAGTTGCGACAAGAGCCCCAGCAGGACTAACTATTATCCTATTTTATCGGCTCCGCTTAACACCATGCATGCAGACAATCCCGATTGGCACATACTATGCTCATTATATTACTGATGAACACAAGGATGGGCCATTATGCGAATACTGATCATTGATGACGATATAAGCATAGTCAATATGCTTACTGAAATGCTTCGGGTCAAACATGCGGTACATGGCACAACCAGCGCAGACTTTGCCATAGAACTCCTGAAGCATAACGAATATGACGTTGTGCTGGTTGATTACAATATGCCGGATCATGACGGAACATGGTTCATGAAAAATGCCCACCTCCCTCGCAAAACTGTAGCACTCCTGTTGACAGGCGACATGCACAAGTCAATGCTTGTTCAGATGTTCAAGCTTGGCATTTCCGGCTACCTGACCAAACCCGTGAGCATTGACGAGGTCCAACAGAATATCGAGTTCTACTCACACTCCGGACAATACGCGTCCTACTCCGCAACGGCATAGCTATGTATGGTTATGGCTGTGATGTTAAAAGTGAAAGGTTACAGGTAAAAGACTGTGGACGGTGGACCGACGGCTCGGCAGGGACGCCTCGCCCTGCCTCAGACAATCCCAGGTAGGGCGAACCCGCTGGGTGAGCCGTCCTGGGACGGACAAGTCGCCGTTTAAAAAATCTTCACAACACAAAATCCATGAACACGCCCCGCGGGCCGTTCAGTGCCTCATCCCATTTCGCCGGACGGGCGCCGGATATCAAGGCTATGGTCTTCGACGTCATCATCGCCCCGCGCCCCTTGGGATCACGCACCGGCAGTTTTGCCGTTTCAAACATCTGCTGGCTTATCTTCTGGTTGGCCTCCGGAACGTACTTCACGTATAGCAACGGCGGCGCATCATCCGCAAACATCTTGATCTCAGCACCCTTCGACACACACCTGTACTCTTTATTGAGGATCGTGCCGCCTACGGTGAAACGCTTCGCGTAGATAAGCCCGTCTTCAGCATATACGATGGTAATTACCCTGTCCCTGTCCACAACCGCACACTTTATCATCCCCGAATCCACAAAAAGTTTCTCAGGCGGCGCAACAACCTTGTAACGGCCATCCTTCCAGAACAGGATTATCTTGTCATACGACGAACATTGCAAAAGAACCTCACCCTTGATGCCGTGCCCCAGATATCCTTTGTCACGCTGATAACCGATCGTCAACTCCGTGGCCGTAATCTCACGGACCTCAACCGCCTGGAATTTCTCCACCTTAGTCCGCCTGGGAAAATCACCGCCGAATTTCTTTACAAGATTACGCAGATACCGGACGACATGCTGCTGCACCGACGCCAGCTTGGCCGCGACTTCCGCAAGATTCTCATTTATCTGGCGGATCTCCTCACGGTTCTTCTCCAAATCAAACATCGAGATCCTGCGGATCGGTATCTCCAACAGCATCTCAAGGTCCTTGGCCGTAATCTCACGCACCAGCCGCTCCTTAAAAGGAGCCAACCCGGCCAGTACGGCCTCCTTCACCGCCTCGGATGTCTTGCATTCCTCGATCTTCTTGTAAATACGGTTCTCTATAAACAGTTGAACCAGCGTCTTACGATGAAGATCCTCGTTCAGATTCTTCTGCTCTAACAGCAGTTCTTTCCTGAGAATGCGCAAAAGCCTGTCAGTGTTGTGTCGTAGCACTTCCTCAACCGTCATCTCAACCGGCTTGTTATCCTTTATCACCACAATACGGCTGGAAATCTGCACCTGGCACTGCGAGAAAGCATAAAGCGCCTCGATGGCTCGATCGAGATTCTCGTCCGCCTGCAGTTTCACTTCGATCTCAACAGCCCCGGCAGTGAAGTCGCTGATAGCGCTGACCTTTACCTTACCCCTCTTCGCCGCATCCTCAATGGAAGCAATCACCGAATCCGTAG
>CAMCYG010000174.1 GCA_945883775.1 Victivallis vadensis | reverse complement strand
AAAAAGGCGCAGTCATTTGACTGCGCCTTTTTAATGAAAATAGATTATTTGTCCTCAGGCGGGGTCGGTTTGACCTCGGAAGTCTTTTCCAACACTTCTGGAGCTGGTTGAGAAACTTCTACGGGGGTTATGACAATCGTCTCAGGCTGGGCAATCTTGGCTTCAGGCATCGTTATGTCTGATCCTGGCTTGCCATACTTACCATACTTCCGACGATCAGCATTCAAATCCTTGAACTCGATCTGGTGTCTTTCGCCAAGCCACTTCCACTCACGCGCAGTAAATTCCATAACCTTATTGAGGCTATTGACAAGAGTTACCACATCCAGAGCTTGAACCCTTAGAGGAACCTGACAATAAGCCGGAGCAGCTGTCAGCTCACTGACCACATCTTTATCAGAGCCTATGAGAACCACATTCTTCGGTGTTGCGGCAAAAATCGCCCCTGTAAGATAGTCATTCAGTTCAACACGTACCCAATCTTGTTTTGTCTCATCCCAAACATGATAGGCAGGCGCCTTGGAGCTTGCCAGCTTCTCATATGTCATCAAATAGACATTCCTGCGCAATCTAGCGACATCAAACGCGAACTGAACAACCGTATACCGTGACGGCATTACAATGACAGTCGGTTCTGTTGCAATGGTATCTGAGACAACGATTAAACCGAGAAAGGTTGCGAAAACTGCCATGAACATTGCAAACTTAACCTTCATATTTCCTCCTAAAACAGTGTGAATCAACGAATTTGAACTAATTATTGCGCTAAATAACAAATTGTCAAACTATTTTCCCAGAACTTTTTTGAACTCAGCCGTCAGCATCGGCACGATCTTGAATAAATCCCCAACAATGCCATACGAGGCCGTTTTGAATATTGGCGCATCCGGGTCTTTATTAATTGCCACAATTATATCTGCCGACGACATTCCGGCCAGATGCTGGATCTGCCCGCTGATACCGCAGGCAATGTATATCTTGGGGCAAACTGTCTTACCCGTCTGCCCGACCTGATGCGAATACGATATCCAGTTAGAGTCGACCGCCGCTCGGGAAGCACCCACTCCTGCGCCAAGCACATCGGCCAGGTCTTTGATGATTTTGAAGCCATCGCCGTTCTGAACCCCTCTTCCACCCGAGACTATGATATTCGCCTCGGCCAGGTTTACAGTTGCACCTTGTTCAGCGACATAACTAAGCCGCTTGGAACGCATTTTTAGCAATTCCGCAGTTATCTCTGAAATTACTATCTCGCCTTTCCTGGAGCCATCGACTACGGCTTCCTTCATTACCTTATGCCGAACAGTTGACATCTGAGGCCTGTGATTCGGCGTTATGATCGTCGCCATGATATTTCCGCCGAATGCCGGACGTGTCTGAAGAAGATTTCCTGTAGCCGGGTCTATGGAAAGGCCCGTGCAATCCGCAGTCAACCCAGCGTCAACCGTAACCGCGACCCTGGACACAAGACTTCTGCCGACCGTCGTTGCGCCACAAAGGAATATGGCCGGCTTATGCTTCTTGACCAGATCGATAATTATTGCGGCATAAGGCTCATCACAGAAATATGCCAGCTCTGGCTTGTCGACAAGATAAACCTTGTCAGCTCCGCGCTTGACCAGCTCGTCCGCCTTGCCCTTGATATTGGAACCTAGGAATACTGCACACAGGTTCATTTTAAGACTGTCTGCCAGCTTGCGACCCTCTCCGAGAAGCTCGTAAGTTATTGACTCGATGTGCCCATCCATCTGCTCAGCAAAGACCCAGACATCTTTGTATGCGCTCAGATCCTTTGCAGGCGCCGTTTCTTTCTTGAGGGATATCGCATCGAACTTGCAAGCGGCCACACAGGCGCCGCAAAGCGTGCATTTGTTAAGATCTATCTTTGCGATCTTGTTTTCGAGGATTATCGCTCCAAACGGGCAGGCCTTTACACACAGTCCGCAACCCACACATTTACCGGTAATTACATTTATTGCTTCTGACATGGTTGTTCCCCTTATACGACGCCAAGGATTGCGTTCTTAAGTTTATTAACAAGCTCAGCAACGACCTGTTCCGGTTCGCCATTAAGCATCTGCCCGCCGCCTCTTGCAGGAGGAGTAAATATCTTTACCACCTGAGTGGGAGAGCCCTTCAAACCCAGATTCGCGGGATCAGCGCCAATATCAACCGCTGTCCATTTCTTTATCTCGGCCTTCTTTGCCGCCATCTTGCCTTTAAGCGATGGCATTCTGGGCTCATTGATCTCCTTCACAACCGTGATCACACAAGGCATCTGCGATTCGATTACCTCATAACCGGACTCCAGCATGCGTTCGGCCACAATCTTGTCAGCCGCGATAGATTCTATCTTTCTGACATAGGTTATCTGCGGCATATCAAGATGCGTGGCGATTCCGGGTCCGACCTGCGCAGTATCGCCGTCAGAGGCCTGTTTCCCGCAGATAATCAGCGAATAATCACCTATCTTGCGAAGAGCCATTGCCAGAGTATAACTTGTTGCCCAGCTGTCACTTCCGGCAAATGCCCGGTCAGAGATGAGGATGCCTTCATCAACTCCCATGGATATCGCTTCCCTCAAGGCGGACTCTGCCTGTGGCGGCCCCATACTGATTGCGGTGACCTTACCACCGGTCTTTGCCTTGAGCCGCAAACCTTCCTCTATTGCGAACATATCGAAGGGATTGATAATAGACTGAACCCCTTCCCTCATTAAAGTATTGGTCTTCGGATCGATCTTCACGTCCGTCGTATCCGGCACTTGTTTAATACAAACTATATAATGCATAAATGGCCTCGCTCCTGTGATAATTTAAGGCTGGAAATTACACCATAGCACCGATCGATATCAAGCGATTTCGCCGATTTCTCCGAACCAACCAATGAGTCAACGGGCCAATCAAAGAAGTTGACTTAACTCGGCTTTCTTTGTAATGTAAGGCATTAATGTAAGCAATATCAAGAAAGGTAAGGCATTATGGTCGCGACGCTCACATCCAAGGGACAGATAACTATTCCCGCCAGCGTGCGAAAACAGCTCTCATTACATACGGGAGACCGGCTCTCTTTTGTTGTCACAGATAATCGGGCAGAACTGATTCCATTGTCTCAGTCAGTCAGATCACTTAAAACGATCCTGCCAAAACCACGAAAAAAGCTCACATTATCTGAGATGGAAGCCGCAATAGCCAGAGGCGCAACGGTATGATCGGACTCGACACAAATGTTTTGGTTCGATATTTCACACAGGATGATCCTGACCAGAGCGCACGCGCAACAAAACTTGTCGAAGCTCAATGTGTTCCGGAGAATCCAGGCTATATTTCGATTGTAACCCTTTGCGAAATGGTTTGGGTTCTTTCGTCTGGCTATGGTTATGAGCGTACCGACATCGCCCGATTGATACGCGGAATACTGACAACATCCGCATTGACCGTAGAACACTCTGAACGGGTTTGGAATGCTTTGCAACGTTACGAACAGGGAAAGGCCGGGTTTGCTGATTTTCTCATTGGCTTTGCCTGTCGTGAAGTCGGAGCGACTCCTGTCTACACCTTTGACCGACACGCTGCCGCAGACGGCCTTTTCACACTTGTGCCGTAAGACATTCAGCCCGAACTTCTCTTAACGTAGGCCCATGAGGAACACAACCAAAGAGTTTTCTACAGAATTAACAGAATGTACAGAATGGGAAGATACTATTTTGTCTATTTTGT
>CAMCYG010000173.1 GCA_945883775.1 Victivallis vadensis | reverse complement strand
AATGTTGTGACCTATCCCGCTGTTCGGCGCAAGGAGTGCCGTTTGCGAGTAAGTATCATGAGCTCTCTGAGCAAAGAGCAGATTGATGCGGCCTTGGCTGTTTTTGCGGTAGTCGGCAGGAAGCACGGCATTATAAAATGAAACATGTCTTCATAACTGGCGCGTCTGGCTTCATAGGCGGATATGCTGCAGATAAGTTTGCTGCAGAGGGCTGGCATGTTCTGGCGCTGTGTCATCGCTCGACATCAGCCGGCATTATGAAGTTAGTGCAAAGCGGCGCGGCTACTATCATTAACGGAGATGTTACGGATAGTAAGAAGCTCAAGTCCAGTGTCGTATCGGCCCTGGAAAAGCGCGGTGCGAAGCTGGATGCGATTATTAACTGTGCAGGCCGGGCATCGGATATCGGCTGGAGGAGTGAGTTTCGCAGAACAAATCTCGAGTCAGTCCAGGTGATGGTTGGGCTGGTCAAGGATCTTAACGTCGGTCGTCTGGTCTTTGTTTCCACGACGGATGTTTACGGGCTCAGGGATTATGAGGGTGCTGCAGCGGAAGATCTCCCACTAAGGGCGCGGCCACGGAATCCCTATCCCGAATTCAAGATCCAGGCCGAAGAGCATATTCGAGCCAACCTTGCATCTGAAAGTTACAGCATCGTCCGCCCGGCTCAAGTGTGGGGTGTGGGTGACCGTACTCTCACTCCTAGGATAGTGGAGTTTCTGCGCGGGTCCCCCTGGATTATTCATTTCGGGCGCTGGTGCGGAAGAAACCGCTGGCCGCTGGCGCATGTCCGGAACGTGGCGTCTGTTCTGTTCTTGGCCGCTACGGAAAAGGCCACTGATGGTTTAGCGATCAATGTTGTTGATTCTGAATGGACAACGATGGACGATTTCTATCGGATACTGGCTGAGATTTATCTGCCTCACAAACAATTTAAGGCTGTGACCTTGCCTTTCTGGGTAGGCTGGTGCGCGGGTGCAATAATATCGTGCATATCTAATTTATTAAATCTTGAGCGTCCGTTTGCCGACCCGTCGCTCTATGCGCTATATTCGGTAAGTCATAACCTTAATTTCAGCAATAAGCGGATGAAGAAGCTTCTTTCTGACGCCGGCATTCCAATCGTTACCCGCAAGGCTGGTATTGCAGAACTCAGAATCGCAGAGAAGGAGCAATTGGATTGAACAGAAGATGCGAGAATATTGTACATTTGGTCGTGCAGCTATTTTTTGCTTTTTTTCTGCTAGAATGATTGTGTGTATATGTCTACAATCCCAGCCTGAACACTGAAACATAGATTGGAGAATTAGCCATGCTCGATATCAAGAGGATTCGCGAGAAGGAACAGGAGGTCCGGGATGGCCTCATGAAACGGGGTTTTGATACCGCCGCACTGGATGCTGTTGTTGATCTTGATAAGAAGCGCAGAGGTATACTGACCCAGGTCGAGGCGCTCAAGAATCAGCGCAATGTCGTGTCCAAGGAGATAGGCAACCTGAAGAAGCAGGGCAAGGATACCACCGCCATACAGACTGAAATGAGAGAGCTGGGCGATAAGGTGGCGGCATTTGATCAGGAAGTGAAGACGATTGATGATGAGCTGAATGCAAAGATGCTGTCCATTCCCAATCTCCCGCATGCCAGTCTGCCGGTGGGCGCTGACAAGTTCTCCAATGTCGTCGTCCGTTCGCATGGCAAGCTTCGCGAATTCTCGTTCAAGCCTAAGACGCACGTAGAGCTCGGCGACGAGCTGGGACTGTTCGATTTTGAGCGTGCCACCAAGATGACCGGGGCCGGGTTCCCGTTGTATACGGGGGTCGGGTCGTTGATGCAGAGGGCCTTGATTAATTTCATGCTGGATATACATGTTCAGGAACACGGATATACTGAGCTTTGGCCGCCGTCGGTGTGTAATCATGCGTCATTCTATGGAACAGGACAACTTCCAAAGATGGCTGAGGATATGTACGGAGTGCCAATCGATGGAATGTATCTCATACCGACTGCCGAAGTGCCGGTGACTAATTTCTACAGGGATGAGATAATCGCAAAACCGTTGCCAGTCTATCTCACGGCATATACACCGTGTTTCAGGCGTGAAGCCGGCTCTGCCGGAAAAGAAACGCGCGGACTTATCCGGGTGCATCAGTTCGACAAAGTCGAGATGGTTAAGTTCGTTGATCCCGAAAAGTCTTATGCCGAGCTGGAGACCTTGGTCGTCAATGCCGAGGATATACTTCAGCGGCTGGATCTGCCTTACCGGATACTGATGCTTTGCACGGGTGACATAAGTTTCTCCGCGGCTAAATGTTACGATATAGAGCTTTGGGCGCCGGGTCAGAACGACTGGCTGGAGGTTTCCTCCTGCAGTAACTTCGAGGATTTCCAGGCGAGGCGCGCCAATATACGATACAGGGATGCCAACGGCAAGGTCAGGTTCATTCACACGCTTAATGGCTCAGGTGTGGCTCTGCCCAGGCTTGTGGTGGCGATATTGGAGAATAATCAACAGCCGGACGGTTCAGTTATTATTCCTGACGCCCTGGTCCCGTATATGCGCGGGCTGAAGAAGATTGAGAAGACAGTAGTCAGTAAGCAGTAGACAGTGGACAGTGAACAGGGTTAAGACGGCTTGGCAGGGACGCCTCGCCCTACCTCAATTCCTAAGGTAGGGCCGGTTTTACACCGGCCAGCTTGGTTTTATCGGAGTTCATCTGCGGTTGAATATCTTTGTTGTTTATCATGCATAAATTATTCTATCAGCGTGTTCGCAAGAGCGGCCTGATCCCTGTCGGCAGTCATGTGCTTGTCGCGGTGTCCGGCGGTGCAGACTCCATATCCCTGCTTTGCCTTCTTCATGAGTGCGAACGACTGCTGAAGATAAAGCTGTCTGTCGCCCACCTGAATCACATGATCCGTGGCGGAGAGGCGGATGGTGATGAGCAGTACGTGAAAGATATTTGCAGAAAGCTGAAGATCAGGGTTATGACGGACCGTGTAGATGTGCCTGATCTTTCCAGACGGCGGAGAATATCTGTTGAGATGGCGGCGCGTGAAGCCAGATATGCCTTTCTGCAAAAGGCTGCGAAGCGGTTCGGGGCGGATATGGTCGTTACAGCGCATACTGCTGATGATCAGGCTGAAACTTTCATTCTTAAGCTTGCCCGTGGCGCTGGCTCGGATGGGCTTGGCGGTATAAGTCCTGTGGCTATTATCGGCGGATTGCGGGTGGTCAGGCCGTTGCTGGAATTCAATAGAACAGATGTCGAGGCTTATTTGAACGGTCGGGCCATTAAGTGGCGCGAGGATTCCACTAATCGCGATACGGAATATCTGCGCAACAGAGTTCGGCGTGAGATCATTCCTGTGCTGGAGCAGAAGCTGAATCCTTCGATCAAAAAGACTCTTTGTAAGACGGCGGAGATTCTGCGTGAAGATCATGCCTGGCTCGATTCATTGACGAAGCCGCTCCTTCTGGAATGCATGGACAAGAAAGACTTGCGGATCGACAGGTTGGCGGCTTTGCCGCCAGCGGCGGCAAGGCGTGTAATCCAGCTTTGGCTGTCAGATAGCGGAATAGGAATTGACTCTATAGGATTTGAGCTGATTGAGAAGATGCGCTTCCTGACGCAAAATGCCGTAAAGAAAGTCCAAGTAATCGATCGGGTGTTTGCGATGCGAAGGGGTAATCGTATTGTTTTAGAAAAAGAAGCGGCAAGGTCAGTAAAGAAAGTATTCAAGACGATTAAGATTCCCGGTGAGACGATAATACCTGAAATGGCGATCAAGGTGATTGCCAGACTGGCGCGAGGGGTTGTAAGGG
>CAMCYG010000172.1 GCA_945883775.1 Victivallis vadensis | reverse complement strand
CAGGCGCCGATGCTTCCGCCGGTTACATCCACGTTTGTTACGGTAGAAGCTGCATTGATAACCGACAGCTGGATTGGTGTTGTTGAGTCGCTAACCAGCAGGCTCTGGGATGCAAGGCCGTCACTGCTTACAAGTTGCTGTCCATCCAGACTGATCTCGAAATCGGCTCCCACCGTTATATTGATCTTTTCGCTGAGATCCTTGATCAATTGGTCTCTTCTGTCCATTAGCGTAGAAGGCGAATATCCGTTTATTGTCGTTGAGATCTGACGGTTCAGGTCCTGCAGTTCAGCGATCATAGTATTTGCCGCTGCGATGTCGTTTGGAATATAACCTGTGATATTGGGGGCTGTGCCGTCGCATATGTATGCACGAAAACTGTCCAGGGTATCAGCCATTCCTGATATGGCGTTTGTTAATTGTACGCTTTTCTCGATAAGCACGTTTCTTGTGGCAACGCTGTCGGGGTTTGTGGCTACGTCCTGCCACGCATTCCAGAAGTTCTGCACTGAGGTCGAGATTCCGGCGTCGCCTATACCGTTAAGCATGGCCTGCAGGTCGCTGAGTCCCGATGCCATGGTGTCATGATAAGCTGAACTGGAGGTCTGTTCCTGGAGTAACGATTCCTTGAATTTATCATATACTCTTATCACATCCGCAACTCTTACGCCCGTGCCGACAGCATAGGGTCTCGTTTCGGCCATTGTCGGGTTTATCGGCGGGTTAGCGCTCAGTACCGCTTTTTGGCGGTGATACCCAGGGGTGTTTATGTTGGCGATGTTGTTGCTGGTTACGGACATTCTTTCCTGATGCGCTAATATCGCGCTTCTGGCTATGGTTAAACTGTCCTGTATGGATGCCATAAAGTTATCCTTTCTGGTGGACCAGCAATGGTGTTATTCTTGCATAAACACCGCCTCTGTGGCTGTAGGTTCCCGCTGTATGGTCTTCACGTGAGGCGATACTTGTCAGTGTCCGGTCTATAAGCCTGTTGAAAGAGTTTGCAACATAAGCGTTGACCCGTAATTTCTTTCTGATGCTTGTTATGACAGCAGAAATCCTGGTTTTGTCATTGCCGCTGAACTGACTGATGATGCTGTCGAAGAGTGTTGCATCAGGCAGCGAGGTCTGGGGAGCCATGGCTCTAAGACTTTCGGCTATGTTTTCGTGCTCGGTTGTAAGTTCCGTTATCCGCTCTATTCTGTGCTTCAGCAGAGCTTCTTTCATCTCGTCAGCCACAAACCCTATAGCTTCAAGCTTTTCCAGCAGGTAGTCGATTTTGTCAGTCATTTTCCCTTGTCTCCGGCTATAAGTTGTTCGTAAAGCATTTTCGCGATTCCCATGTTCTCAGTCTTGCCAAGTTCCCTGGCCATCTGTTCCACTGCGAATTCCTTGAGTACCGCACCCTGCTGTTCCTCTTCGTTCCCTTCTGCTGACGTGATGAGGCCTTGTTTAAGAATCAAGCCCAGCATCATGCCTTCGAACTCCCGGCATGCTTCTCTGGTCGGATTAGAGCCGGATTTAATTGCTTCATTGGCAAATGCTGCTGATGCCGGGTCCATGTTTATGGTATTAATATCCATAATTTATCAACCTACATTGATACAAACTCCATTTGGAGGGCGCCCAGTCTGTGCAACGCTCCAAGGATGGATATCATGTCTCGTGGCGTCGCTCCCATGAGTTGCAGTGTGTCTGCGAGTTCCCTGACCGATGTTGTTTCGGGTATAAGAGTAATGCGGGCTTTTTCTTCATTAACTTCTGTCTTAACGTCAGGAGTAACTTCTGTGCGTATATCTGCGGGCCCGGCTAACCTGTTTGCCAATATCAGATTGGTCGGCTGGGAGACATTCAGGGTTTCTTTGACTGTAACGGTCAGGTTTCCATGTGCTACCACTGCTGCGCTTATGTTGACGTCACCGCCCATGACTATTGTCCCTGTGCGCTCGTTCACTACCACCTTCGATTGCGTGTCAGAAATAAATCTTACAAGTTCGATTTTTGATATGAATGCAGCAGTCTGGCCTGTGTTCAGAGCTTCCGATGGGATGCTCACGGCTACGGTATTTGCATCCTTGGCAACGGCCATTCCTCCGAACTCTTTATTGAGGGCCATGGCCATTCTTGAAGCCGTGGTGAAATCAGCGTTTCTAAGTATCAGTTTGATGATGCCATTTTGGCAGAAGTTCAGGACCGGATTTTTCTTGATAAGTCCGCCAGATAAAACCAGGCCAGTGGTCGCGTGGTTCTTTTCGACGGAATTGCCGCCGGCGGCGTCTCCTTTGCCTGCGCTGAATCCGCCCAGGGTTATGCTTCCCTGTGCCATGGCATACAAGTCGCCGTTAGGGTCAAGTAGCGGTGTCATCAACAAGATTCCGCCTTCAAGGCTTTGTGCGTCACCTATGGATGCAACTTCGACGTCTATCTTGTCGCCCTCGGCATGGAATGGCGGAATAAGCGCCGTGATCATTACCGCAGCGGAATTCTTGCTCTTGATGTCGTTGACTTCGAGCTTGAGATTGAAGTTCTCCAGCAGATTGGCCATGGTGGTCTTGGTGACGGTAAGGTCCTTGTCGCCTGTGCCCTTGAGGCCGACAACGATCCCGTATCCGATCAGGTTCATGTTTTCCATGCCTGCTACTCTGGCAACGTCTTTGATTCTTACCTGCGCAGCAGAAGCTTCCATGCAAAATATTGCGACTGCTACTGTAATCATCCGTCGTATCATTTTATGAGTCATGTCTGCCTCGCGGTCATGATTTTATGTCAAAAAGGATTAATCCGGTCCCAAGCCCGTCCCACCAGGCCTCTCTTCTGATTCTGTGTGATCGGGCCGTTACTGTTGTATTTTATCGTCGCATCTGCGATGGATGTGGATTTGATGGTATTGTCCCTTGCTACATCGGACTGTCTGACCGTGCCGGTTAGTGTTACTTCCATCAGTTCATCCTGAAGCAGTACTGAGCGTTTGCCCTCGATCATCAGATTGCCGTTGGGTGCGATGTCCATGACCCGGACTGTAATGGATGCCGAGAAGGAGTCCTTGTTAGCCATTGTTCCGCCGCCTGAAAATGTGCTGTTAGCGTCCAACGTGAACGAGGGCAGGGTGGCATTTGTCCAGGCCACGTCCCTGTTGTCTACTCGCGGGTGCCCAATCGCTGCGGAGCCGCCCATGGTTGATGTTTTTGCAGTTGTGTTTTTAGCGTCCTTGGTCAGGGCCGCTTCCTCTACAATAATTACCGTCAGAAGATCTCCGACCTTTGCCGCTTTTTTGTCAGTGTAGAGTTTCTTGACGAGCGTCCATTCTTTCTTTCCATCATCAGCGCCCTGTGATGTAATGGCCAGTAAAGAGGCCAGCAATGTCAGCTTGATGCAGTTCATAATATTCATTTGCTAATCCACCATTCCTTCTTTTGGTCCGACCAGGCGAACTGACAATCTTCTTTTCGATTGCTCGTTCATGCATAAGATCTTGTCTCCTTTTCTGCCGGTAACCATTGCCTTTGCCATGAGCGATACCTCGAGTGTGCCTCTGACGGCTTTAATATTGATGGTGTCGCCGCGTTCTGCGCATACCGGCGGCATCAGGCATGATCTGGTCAACGCTTCTCCGGCTTTGACAGGCTTGCTCAGTTCAAGCCCGTCTACCAGTTCGGCCTGACCGAAATACTCGGTAGCGTCATTATCGGTGGTAATCGACCGAACTTCGCAATCGTCCATGTTGATCACGTGCCCGCGCATGAGGTCCTTGGAAGAGACCCAGGTTTTTATGCTTTCGGTGATTCTGGCATTTACCGCAACGGTGTTCTCTTCCAGGCCTTCGCCTTGCACGGAGAGAACGAACTTGTAACGGTTGGTTCTGCCGTAGGGTTCCATGGACTTGACGGTGACGGCTGTTGGTTTATCGGTGGCGATTACGAT
>CAMCYG010000171.1 GCA_945883775.1 Victivallis vadensis | reverse complement strand
ACCTGCACGCTGGGGCTGATATCGCCGATTTCATCCAGGAGCAATGTTCCGCCGTTTGCCAATTCGAAACGGCCCTGCCGCTGCTGCATTGCGCCGGTGAAGGCTCCTTTCTCGTGCCCGAACAGCTCGCTTTCGATGAGGTTTTCCGGCAGTGCTGCGCAGTTGATGCAGATGAAAGCGTTATTTTTTCTCTGGCTGCTGAAATGGATGGCGCGTGCTACGAGCTCTTTTCCTGTGCCGGACTCGCCGCGTATGAGCACTGTAGCATTACTGTCGGCAACTTGAGCTATCTGTTCGTAAACAAGCTTCATGCTGCTGCAATTGCCTACTATATTGCTGGGCCTGTATTTGTCGCCTAACTGCTGAAGCAGCATCTTGTTCTGCTGCATAAGGCTTTCCCGTTCCTCCAGCTGTTCCCGTATGCTTGCGACTGCTTGCGCAAGAATGTCGGCAATGATGATAAGGAACCGCATGTTTCTTTTAAGTTCCTCTTCAGGCCCTGATGTCCTGTCAATGCTGAGCGTGCCGATGATCTGTTTTTTGTGAATGATCGGGACGCAAATAAAAGCGGTTTTTGTGCCCTTTCTTGCCAGCGTCTTGTTCAGGAAATCAGGACTCTCTGTGATGTCTGCGATAAGCTCAGGCTTGCCGGTTTTGGCCACCTTGCCGGTGATGCCTTCGCCGAGCTTATACTGGCCGCGCTTTTTCTCTTCGGGAGTAAGCCCGCGCGAAGCTTCTATGAAGAAAATGTCCGAATCAGGTTTTCTGAGTGTCAGCGTGCCCCTAAGAAGGCCCATTTCTGATTCAAGGATATGAAGAACCTCGTTTAATAGTGAGGAAACATTGTGCTGGTGCACAACGGCCTGAGAGATCCCGTGCAGTATCTCCAATTCTATCTTTGATCGATCTGTCGTATCTTTTGTATTCATATTTACGCTTACATATTTGTATATATAGCCCTATGTGTCAACAAAATTGTAGTGGTAAATTGTTGCTTAAGATGGATTGGAAACAATTTACAAACTGCATGAAACCAACTGGATACAGAAGCTATTGCGGTGGAATTGTACATTGGCACGACTATTGCGATATCAATTTCATAACAAAAGGAGGTAGGTATGAAGAGGTTCAGTGTAGTTGCGCTATTAACGGTTTTACTCGCAGGGGTAGTCGTGGCGCAGGATGTCGGCTCTGGTGTGGGTAATGTGGCTGCGGTGCCAGCAGTGGTCGCCGTTCCTGTTGCGGCTCCAGTGGAGTTGAAAGTTGATACTGGTGATACAGCCTGGGTACTTGTAAGTACGGCTCTGGTAATGTTAATGACAATACCTGGGTTGGCCTTATTCTACGGCGGACTGGTGCGCAAAAAGAATGTGCTGTCGGTGCTTATGCAGTGTTTCTTTTTGATGTGCGTCATAAGCTTGCAATGGGTGCTCTTCGGGTACACTTTGTCGTTCGGTCCTGATATTAATGGTTATATCGGGAATCTGGACTGGGCGTTTCTGAAGAACGTAGGAATGACGCCCAATGGCGATTATGCTGCTACTGTTCCTCATCAGGTCTTCATGATCTTTCAGATGATGTTTGCTGTGATCACACCTGGTTTGATCATTGGCGCATTTGCTGAGCGCATGAAGTTCTCTGCGTTCGTCGTGTTCATGATACTGTGGTCCACAATCGTGTATGATCCTGTATGTCACTGGGTTTGGGGCGTGGGCGGGTTTATCCGCAAGATGGGCGCCCTGGATTTTGCCGGTGGAACAGTTGTGCATATCAACGCCGGTGTAGCCGCTTTAGTCGCCGCCCTTGTGTTGGGTAGACGGTTGGGGCATCCTCACAAGATGTCGCCGCCGCATAACCTCCCGTTCGCGGTAATAGGT
Source organism: Victivallis vadensis (assembly GCA_945883775.1). Lineage (GTDB taxonomy): Bacteria > Verrucomicrobiota > Kiritimatiellia > UBA8416 > CAMCYG01 > CAMCYG01. The sequence goes on along the minus strand of CAMCYG010000171.1, from coordinate 2,070 downwards.
GCTGCTCTGTTGTGGTTCGGGTGGTACGGTTTCAATGCTGGAAGCGCTCTGAGTGCTGGCGGTCTGGCCGGAAACGCTTTTGTTGTGACTCACGTGGCCTCGGCAGTTGCCGGATTAGCCTGGGCTGTGATGGATATGGTGTTCAGCAGGCGTATGACAGTGCTCGGGTTGATCTCGGGTGCAGTTGCCGGACTTGTGGCCATAACTCCAGCTGCTGGTTTTGTCACAGTTGGCGGCGCCATAGGAATAGGTCTGGGTGCCGGAGCCATCTGTTACATGTTTGTCACATTCGTTAAGGAAAAATTGGGTTATGATGACGCACTGGATGCCTTCGGGGTACATTGTGTTGGTGGAATCTGGGGCGCATTGGCAACTGGTCTGTGGGCAACCACGACTGTAAACAGCGCTGGCGTTAACGGTCTGTTTTACGGTAATGCTGCTCAATTCGTCATACAGCTTAAGGCCGTGGCCATAACCATCGCCTATTCCGCAGTAGTCAGCTTTGTCTTGTTGAAGGTTGTCGATCTGCTGATAGGCCTGCGTGCAACTGAACAGTCTGAGCGGATAGGGCTTGATCTTACGGATCATCGTGAAACCGGCTATACCATGCTCGACTGATAATTAAAATAACAGGGAGAAAATAACTATGAAATATATAATAGCGATAATTCAGCCCGACCGGCTTGATGAAGTACTGGAACGTTTGACTGCCAGCAAGATAGATCTGGTAACAGTGACAAGCGTAATGGGGCGGGGTCGACAGGGTGGTATTGCCCAGGTGTACAGGAGTCACAAGGAGGCAGGTACCTTGCTGAAGAAAACGAAGATCGAAATTGCAGTCAACGAAGACTTCGTAAGCCTGGCCATAGAGGCTATTGCGGGCGGCGCACGGACTGGTCAGATCGGAGATGGCAAGATATTCGTTCTAGATATGGCTGAGTGCATAAGGATAAGAACAGGCGAAAAGGGGAAAGTAGCGATAGGATAATGCAGGAAGAAGAGCAGTAACAAACAAAGAAAGGTAAAAATCATGAGAACAAGTTCAAATGCAGCGATTAGAAGGTTGATGAATAAAGGGTTGTGGTGCGTTTTGACTGCGGCGGTACTGGGCGGGGCAAGTATTGCTGTGGCGCAGGAGGCAGCGTCGACTCCGGTAACGGCCCTGGCGGAGGCTACTGTGGCAAACGGCTACGTGTGGCGTGGTCAGGTCTACAACGACGAGGCCGTGCTGCAGCCTTCGTTCACAATGGGAAAGGGTGCATTCACGATCAATACGTGGGGTAATATGAACCTTACGGATAGCATAACGGAAGATTCGGCGGACTTATCTGAATTGGATCTGGCTTTCGGCTATTCCAAGACGGTTGGGGCTGTGGCAATTGGGGCAGGCTTGATTGAGTATTCCTTCCCTAACACCACGTTTACGGGTACCCGCGAAGTCTATGCTACAATGGCAATTCCGGGTTTGTTTGTAGTGCCGACGTTGAGTGTCAATTATGACTTCGACGAGGCTGATGGAGCGTATGCCAATCTGGCGTTTAGCTATAGCCACAGCATTGCTGAGAAAGCAACGCTGGCTATGTTTGCATCGTTGGGCATGGGAACATCAGATTATAACGCGTTCTATTTCGGCGTGGATGATAATGCGCTCAATGATCTGAATGTGGGTGTATCACTTGCAATACCGGTGACCAAGTCGCTGACAATCACACCGGCAGTTCAGTATACATCACTTCCTGACAGTGATATTGAAGATGGCGCAGCCGGCGTAGATGGCGAGCCAGGCCTGTACCTCGACAAGGACTTCGTACTTGCCAGCATTAAAGCATCGTATGTGTTCTAAAGGTTGAGTTTAAAATAAAGAGTTTGAGAGACAAGGCAGGGCGACCTTTAAGGGCGCCCTGTTTTTTTTGGTGTTCGCCTAGCCCTAATGCCTTTCGGTAATTGGCGGTAATTTGCCTGAAATTGAGAGACGAGGCGAGGCTTTTGAGTATTTTGTCTGAAGCAAACGAGGCCAACCGCTGACTGGCTGCCTTACCGCACGTACACAGGAACGGAGACGTTTTTTCT
>CAMCYG010000170.1 GCA_945883775.1 Victivallis vadensis | reverse complement strand
CGTGCAACCGAGTCCTGCGGTCAGATATGGACATCAGGTTGTCACGGTTCAGTTTGCTCGAAAAACATAGGAGCTTCATTGCAACAGGGTTTTTCATGGCCTTTCGGAGGTAAAGCAATCCTTCCACATCGATATCCGGTTGTTTGATCTTGGCCAGAATTCGTCTTACCGACTCCGTCGGCGGAAAACCCAGCCATTCCAGAATATCCTTCTGCTTCTTGCGCATCAACGATCTTGCCGCCCTGATTGGCCGGGCCACCGCCGGCTTATGGAACACCCAGTTACTGGCTAAGGCGAACAAAAGAGCCGGATTACTGTAGCTGAGGTCAAGGGCTCCCGGACAACGGGCAAAGATATTAAGCAGATGCCAGCGCCGGCTCGTGTATAGCAGTATTTCCATACGGACATCGTTGGGGATAAGGTCATAATAGTCTGCCAGCGTTATTTGTTTCCTGTACGTAAACCATGCATGCCACTCCTCATACCACAAATGACCTGGAAGCATCATCTGTCCGCTGTATAGAGTAAACGGCACTTGCGGTTTCGGGTATTGATGGCGGTGCGACATCGGGAACATGGTGTTCAGCAGTACATTGTCGGCCATCTTGCGATCCACGTGCCAGCCTTGCTTACTTGTCTTAACCCACGACTTGGGATTGGGCCAGGCGCTCATAACCACCACACTGCTGGGCGAAAAGTCGTACAGCTTGCCATCCTTAAACACCAAGCCTGTTCTGCCCTTCCGAAAATCTGAAAGCTTCTTCATGTTTGCCTGTAAATGTAACATAGGGAGTAGGACAAATAGCGTCCGTGTGGAAAATATGATAATTCGATTATTCCGGAAATTGCTCGCTCGTCTCGATATTTTACCGCGCCCAACCACCGAAACATTTATATACCACTGTTTCTTCATTATTGTATCACTCAATAATGACAACATGGTAGATTACACATTTACAACACCCGAAGGATGGAAGGTCACTGAATATAGACCGTTCAACGTAAGCTATGCTGTGCTTCGCTCGCCGTGCATGCCCAATTATTACAAAAGTGAGAGTTATGGTTTTGGCAATCAAGCTGATCCATGTTTCCCCGAGTCTTCTGGCACAGACAACATGCTGGCCACGCTGACAAATCAGCAGCTCAAGTTCAATTACTTCTCAAAGGATGTTCTGCGCCAATTACTGGACGAGAGAGTTGCTATTCGAAACAGGAACAGATCTTCGATCCTGGGACGTCTGATCGACCTTTCCGGTGAAATCTATGGAGCATCACTGCTCCGAACACCAGACGCCGACCGGCAGAAACAAAACCTAGAGAAAACCAGAATGGACTTGGAGCGTCAGCTCGGAGAGGAAGATGTCACTCTCTGGCGTGATTCTCTTGAATTAAGAAAAGAACTCGTTCTTGCTGATAAAACCTATTCCGGCACTCAATTCAGGCAAGGTCTTATGAGCACCATCCCATCTCTTGATGACAGTAAAGGACAAACAAACTCAGGCCTTTCAGGATAGATGCCGGGCTCTTCGTCCGATAATCGGACAACAGGCTGACCATTTCTGGAAAGCTTACCTCTTCCAAGACGAGGAAGGACGGGAAGAGCTTGAGGAACAGTTGAATCTCATCGTTAATGCGAATCTCAACACCGATCTCCAGAATATCACGCCGATATTCCACCCGCCCGGTCAGCAGGATGCACAAGGCGATGTTGCGCTAGGCTGGGTCCACTATAACGGCAAAGATCTGTTTCCATTCGGTCTACGCCCTATGGAGCTTGTCCAGCACACATCGCTGGTGGGGCGTACGGGAAGCGGAAAGTCGAACGCTGGCTATTTATTGGCCATGAATCTGGCTAAAGCTGGTATCCCCTGGCTTTGCCTCGACTGGAAACAGTCCTGGCGAAGACTCCGGAACCTGCCTGCACTTCAGGATCTTCGGATCTACACAATTGGTCGTGACGTTGCACCCCTCCGCATCAATCCGCTGATCCCGCCCGAAGGTATTGACCCGCGTCAGCATCTGAAGGCGCTTGTTGCGGTAATAAACTCGGCATATTTCTGTGGTGCCGGAGTAGAGTATTTATTAACCGTCGTTTTGGACGAGTTATATCAGAAGCATGGCGTATATGCCGGAAATGTTAAGCGTTATCCAACATTCCGTGACGTGCTGGCAATTCTTCAGACCATGCCAGCGGCAGGAAGAGTAAGCCTTTGGTTATCCTCGGCTATCAGGGCTATACATTCCCTGTGTTTCGGTTCCATGGACAGCATTGTCAACTCTGGGTCCAATGTGACCATGGACGAATTACTATCCAAACCAACAGTGCTTGAACTAGAAGCGCTCAGCCACGCGGACAAATTATTCTTCAGTGAAATGCTGATGCTCCAGATATATTCGCATCGGATGATCAAGAACGAGAGGAACCAACTCAAGCATATCCTGATCATTGAAGAAGCGCATCATCTGCTGTCGAAACTCTCTCAGAAATCAGGTCAACCGGCATCAATCGTAGAGGTCATATTTAGAGAAATAAGAGAAATGTCGGAAGGGATCGTTTTTCTCGACCAGATGCCATCGGAAATCAGCAAAACCGCACTGGCCAATACATATACGACTATATCCATGAATTTGAAAGGTAAACAGGATGTGACGACGATCAGCGCCGCCATGCTCTTGCAGGAAGAACAGCCGCTAGCTCTCGGCACGATGGAAATCGGCAAGGCTATCGTGAAATTGCAGGGCAGAATCAAAGAGCCATTCATGATTAGGGTGCCGGAGATCAAGATTCCGACCATTCCGGTTACGGATGACATCCTCCGGACAGCCATGTCGCCACTTATTCGTTCAGCCGAATCTCTGACAGTAGCCTCCGCGCAATCGCCAGAACAGCCAAAACTCACAGAATCAGAGTTGGCATTTCTGAAGGACGTGGCCATTATGCCAGATTCCGGCGTTGTTGCACGCTACACCCGGCTTGGCCTCTCTGGCCGGCAAGGAGACAAAGCCAAGCGGTCTTTGATAGAAATGGGGCTGATTGTGGAGGCTGAGAAACTCACTTCTCATGGCAGAACAAAGGTTCTTCGGCTTACCGAATCCGGCAAAAAGCTTCTTATGAAATTCTCCTGATGCATTCCATAAGAAGATCTGGGGCACCCGGCTTTCCGGCCACAATAAAGTCACGAACTCGCCACCCATTGGCCTTCATCTCGGAATAGTCCAAGGCTTTACCGTCAAAATAACGAATCTCACAGCCAACAGATGAGAGGACAGCGTGGGCTCCAGCAATATCCCATGCAAAAGCCTTATTATCTTGAATGGCACCCACAACACCTTGATACGCAGCCGGCATGCTCAGATGTAGTGCAGCCGTTCCCATAGCCCGCGCCTTACCAGGAAAACCTGTCAAATCTAGCTGCTGGTGGATTCTGGAAGACATCACAATTCCCGATAGTTTATCGAGTTTTCGCACCGGCAGAGATGGTTGCAATATGGAATTGCTTACGCATGCGGGCTTTCCAACATCAGCAAAGAATAACAGATCAAGCCGTGGGGCATATACAATGCCGCCGATCGGCCTTAATAAGCAGTCAAGCATGCCCACGGAGATACACCACGAATGCATGCCATTACTAAAATTATCTGTTCCATCAATTGGGTCTATCACAAACGTCAGCTCTGCATTCTCGCGATATGACCGGACCCGTTCTTCCGTCACGCAATTACATCCGGGCACAAGATGGGTAATTTTATCGCAGAGATAGTCTTCTATTGAACGGTCCGTGTCAGTAACAACAGAACCATCATCTTTATACTCGCGATCAAAGAAATCTATGCGTTGCTGTGCATCTATCCCCAATTGTCCGGCTTTGCGCACATATTCCGATATCTGACCAAGAATATTCATAGCCACCTCTGTATTTGTCCCGCATATTAGCATGCACCCATACCCACTTTCAACATCATCATAGAGAGAGTGCGCTGTTCACGTC
>CAMCYG010000169.1 GCA_945883775.1 Victivallis vadensis | reverse complement strand
GCTGTTGAGCGCTTCAGCGAATCCTTGGGCCGATCCATCTAAAGCGACAGTCATCTCGCATTCGAAGAGCTGCGGTTTAAATTTGACACTCTTCCCGAGTTTAAAGATATCCGGATCAGGCTGCCACTCCGGATGAGGAATGACCTTGCTGCATCCTTCCGGCGCGCGACCGGAGACAACGACCTGGCGCACTGTATAGTTCGCCTGTGGAAAGGGCGCCGCAGTTGCGCCAGCACGTCGGGCGAGCATGGCCCTGGACGTGGCATCGATCACCTGCTTGGCCCGGATGGCTTGCCGGCCACTGCGGTTCGCTATCACCACGCCAGCCACGTTCCCCTGTTCGTCCAACAGCACATCCGTGGCATACGTCCCTGTCAGAAAGGGGATTTCAGCCTTGAGAAGCGTTGCGTCCAAGGCCTTCTTCACCTGTAAGGGTGTCGTATAGAGCAGCGACTGAGATACGGACTGCCCAGCAAAGAGCGACTTCATCAGCGGCGAGGATTCCCTCTCCGCATCGGTTGCCCAGAGGCGCAGGGTTCCTGCCATATTTTCGCCCAGCGTATCATACGACGTGACCAGATAGGCGCGCATGCCCATCTTGCGTGCCGCATGTGCGGCAGAGACTGCGCCGCAACTGCCGCCCACCACGACCACATCCACATCCTGCACGACCGGCAGTTCACGCGCAGACTCCATCACCATGGCTGCCTGGGCGATTCCAGCGCTAAGAAAGATCTGTGCAGCAAATACGCTTCTCAAAATCGGTTTCATCAAATAGCTCCATCCTTTTGTTTTATACAGCCTTACCGGCAGCCGTTGCAGCAACACGTCCTGCAGCTTCGCCCATGGCAACAGCATTTCCGGTGACGCGATAACTGGAATGCGCAAAGAAGTCACCGCTGATACAACGGCCGGCAAAGAATAGCCCCTCCACCTCCTTCGCGATCAGGGCACGCACCGGAATGTCATAAGGCTTCACACGGATCGGCGCAGCATCGATACCCTTGTTCTTCGAAGGGTCAAGCGCATGGATGTCCACGCTGAAGGAGGCCTTGCACGCCGCATCCTCAAAGGTACTCCCCTCCTTCAAGTCATCGAGTGTCATGGTGTAGCGTCCCAGCAAACGCCGGCCTTCGCGCACGCCGATCTGCTCAGGCGTCGCCACGATGCGGACACGCTGCCAGACGCCACCCTGTTTACGCAGGGCATCGACGGACGCATGAATATCCTTTCGCGCGTGCAAGGTCGCGCGCGTCACATCGCGCTGGCTGATCCCGCTGACGCCATATTCGTGGTTCGCCATCAGGATAAAGAGATCGTCGCGCACACGGAAGAGCGAGGGCTTGCTATACGAAGGCGCATGGCCTCCAGCCTCCATGGCGGCGTAGAGGCGATCTTTTGGGGCAGCCCAGGGCTGACGGTCATCGATGTCGTTATAAAAGGCGGTGATCTCCTGTGCCTGCACGCCGCTGATCAGCGCGATCATGCTCATCGGCTGCATCTTGCCATGCTCAGGATGTCCCAGCGCAAAGCTGCATCCGGCCCGCGCGCCGAGATCGCCGTCGCCTGTGCAATCGATAAAGGCCTTCGCAGCGACAGCTTCACGCCCCGACTTGGATTCAAGGATGACGTGCGTGAGCCGCGACTGGAGTTTCTGCGCCGCCACGACACGACTGTGATAGAAGATCTCGATGTTGTGCTCTTCGCAGAGCCTCTCCAGCACCAGCTTGGTGATCTCGACATCAAAGACGCCCGTGCGTTGGCCTTTCGGGGAGAAGCCACCGCCGCCGGCCTGTTCAATGCGGGTCATCAGCTCTTCCGTCAACCCCTTTTTGTTGTGTACATCCAGCCAATAGGAGAGCAGTCCAGAGGTCCAGATCCCGCCGAGGCAGCCGGACTGTTCAATCAGAATGACGCGGGCAGAGGCACGCGCGGCAGACAGCGCGGCTGCCACACCCGCCGGTCCGCCGCCGCAGACCACGACATCCGCTGTCGCGCAGACAGGTGTTTTACGCGCAGGCTCGTCCACAGCCTGAGCATCAACACTCTTGACTGGCACGGTATCACCCAGCAACGTCCCTGCGCCACCCGCCACCAATCCCTTCAGACACACTCGCCGCGAAAGCTTGACCATCGATAACCTCCCGAAAGCTTACTGACACTTTCTAACTTACTGACACTTACTGACACTTCCCAACTTACTGACACTTACTTTCAGATTATACGTGTTTGATGCTTTGCTATTCAAGGTGCAAATTTCGCTTATCACGTTTCACAGTCCCATTCCAATTCGTTCCATTCGTTGACAAAAATGTCATTATTGCGGCTCACCGGGACGGTTCGCCCTACCTTCTTCGGATCAGGCAGTTGCCCCTTGCAAAGCAGGTAGAGCGAACCGTCTCGGTGAGCCGTTGACTCGTACCTGCCCGCAAAAGATACGCCGCCACTATTTACGTACAAAAGAATATATTACCTTAGTATTCTTCAATTTGATTTGTTTAGCCGATGGATCATAGTCGAACTCGAACTGACAAATCACTTTATTATATACATCTGTAACAACTGTTGCGCTCCCTTTCAACATTCCGTTTATCGAGAACACACGGCACCCCCATTCCGAGTCTAGCAAATTGCCATGAAATTTCCATGCGCTAGATTTTAAGTCCGGCTTACTTTTCACAAGGCTATACCCTCGTATAGACAGAAAAGCAAGGATACATTGTTCAAAGCTTTTTTCAGTTATTTTTTCTTTTTCGGTTGTTTTCTGAATAAAAGTTATCGCTTCCGAATCGCTATTAATGTATCTCATGGTGTTCTTCTCTTTTATTAGAGTTATTACACAAACCGAATGCATTATACTAGCCGTAGTTAACATGCGGACATACTCATATTTAGAAAACAATTCATGGTTGATAGTAAATGGCATCATCAATATGATTTTTTCTGTAATATACTCTCCGTTATGATTATGGCTAACTGTAATATCCGGGTCAATAATCATTGAATTGCTAACACATGACACAATATCCGAAAGGGTCAAGCCAGATATACGAAACAGGTCTTCGTCAGACCGAGCCCAAAGTGTACCCCAAAAAAACATTACGAGGGCCGTGATCTTTCCTAATCCAATACTTTTGATCATTTAGAACCTCCTTGTGCCTTGCTAGTGCAATCATGAAACGACTTAAGAGCTTTTTGATTCTCTATCTTGCGCCTTCATTCGTAAACGATTATAGATGCGAATCAACATGCTTTAAACTATACCCAATACAGAGGAGATTCGTCAACCTTTAGCAGATTGGGGATCAGCAATTCAATTTATGCTTGTATACGATTAAGATTCCGTCCGTCAGCCGCCGGACGGTACTCCGAACGGGGTTGTGCATGATTTCTCTTGCGATGCTCATGATGGGATACCGTGATCTCCTCATCTGACAGTATCGCGCGGGCAAGATGCCCATGGCCTGTTGCAACCTGATACTCGGAAAGCACTCCACATCCCTATCCTCCACTCATCAGGTGTATAGAATAGCCGTATTCTCTACCAACTTCAAACACGGATTCGGTATTATTGATATATTTATGGATACTCTAGATTTTAACCATTTGGGCATAAATTGAAGCGGATGTCTCTCTGAGAACTGCTCTAATACTGTTTATCACAATTCAGCGTCTCATGCTGCATGACAACGGCAACGCCAATGAGGCATCAATAAGATGAGCCCTTTCCAGCGACATTATCCTCAATGCCCTATGCCTAATACTCTGCCTATCTTTTCAAACTTACTGGCACTTATTGACACTCTCTAGACTTACTGACACTCCGACACCCTCTACTTAACGTTCGCATCTTTCATCATAAATCCATTGTCATACCGTCCCATCTCATGCCGTGGTGGTAATTTGGTAAAGACGGAGTCCTCGGCAAGCTTATACACCCGAGGCATTTCGGTGAAGATCTGATTGGCCACGGAGTCTGTCCCCTTGGGCGGACGCGAATAGGTCTGTCCGCATTGGATAAAGAGATTCCGC
>CAMCYG010000168.1 GCA_945883775.1 Victivallis vadensis | reverse complement strand
AGCCGAGCGATCCGATGACACCGGAATCGGCATTTCAGCGGGCCTGGGCCAGTGAAGTGGTGCAACGAGTGCTGCGGCACCTTGAGATAGAATGCGCCAGGACCGGCAAGCAGGTACACTTTGACCTTTTCGCCAAGCGCATCATTTGCCCGATTCTCGAAGGCGCGGCGGAGCCGCCACTGGCCGCACTTGGCGCGGAGCATGGAATTACCGAAAAGCAGGCGGCGAACCTTCTGCAAACCGCCAAACGTGTCTATCAGCGGCTTTTACAGGAGGAAGTGCGCTTGTATGCGGATACGGAGACAGAAGTTGCCTCCGAGATCCGCGATATTTTCAGGATTCTGGCAGAAAAATAATAGACGACGCAGAATCCGGAAAAAAAGCGTGTAGTAAGAAATACAGAGACTATTCATGACATCGGATTAAGTTATTGCGCTGTGGTGATGGTATTTGGCGAGATTATTGAGCATATAAAGAAAGGATACCGATATTCAGATGAATTATGCAATGGCAGGTATATTTAGCGGATGTGACAATCGGCTGTACGGACCAAAGCCACCAGGCAGCCTGATAACAGAAACTAAGGTTATGACCCCATCTATTAACGCTAGCGTAAGCGGCTACGATTATTACGAAAAGATGCTAAGACACGATCTGCTCGGCATGGAAAGGGGGCGTAAGCCAGTCAAGAAAGGCGGATGCCTTACCATGTTAGTAGTATTTGCGATATTAGCCATAGCGCTTGTGTCATTCGCTGCTTGATTATTTACGGAGATCAAATATGGAGTTCGTACATCAACGTAATAGATTTATACGATTGACATTGTCTTGCAGGGGAAACATATGCCAGCACAAACTGTAGATTGCCCGGTATGCGGGACCGCCATGCAGAAGCAGGTGGTTTGCGATGGAATCGAGATTGATTTCTGCGACTGGCACGGCGTCTGGCTGGATGCTGGCGAATTAGATCAATTGCTTGCCCGGCGCAATGGCGGACAGGCAGCACAATCACCAGGCGTTGGAAAGGCGATTGCCAAGGGGCTGGCAGGAGCGGCCGTTATGGGGGCGGGTTTCCACCTCGGCGGACGGATGGTTGGCGGCATTTTAGATGGGTTGTTTGGGAGGCGGGGATAGGTTAGGTTTTAATATTGGCAAAAAATGGAGTTGTTATGAAAATGAATGATGAATCGGCGCTGACCTTGTTCTTGTTTATGCAGCTGAAGGAAGCTCTTGAGCCGAAATACGGACTAGACGCAAATCAGCTTGCTGCTGTGATCGCCAACGACGTAACAATGCGGCCACACTCAAAACTTGAAGCAATCAACTTCAGTAAAAACAACCGAGAGCTTATTGAAGATGCGAAGATGCACGTTAAACGCTTCCCCGATATTATCGACACAATTTCAGCCCTTATAGATGTGGTCAACCAAGACCGGAGAAAACAGGGGGAGCACGAGGCAGCGATCGCATGTCTTGAACGCGCTCGGCAAGACGGATTTTACGAAGAGGACAGCCCCGGCAAAAAAGAAATGCTTAGTCATTGCGACGGCAGCCTGGATGGCATAAATCTTGATGATAAAAGTTCGAATCAGGGCGGTTGTCTTGGTGTTGTCCTTGCGTTCGTTGGATTGTCCTCGTCGCTGCTGACAGCAAGCATATTCATATTACTTATGCCGTGAATGTCATGGAAGACTATCTTAAACACGGATCTATCCACGAAGCAGCGCGACAAAATGACGTTGATGCGATTGAGGATTATGTACAGAATGGCCATGATGTCATGGAGCCCGATCGGCATGGTAATAGTGCTTTAGCATGGGCAATTCGGTACAGGCAACCTGACGCAGTTAAATGCCTGCTTTCTCTGGGATCTGACCCTAACGAGCGTTGTGCAAATCAGCCGCTTTTGTGCCATGCCTTCCATGTGAATGATTATGATATTATTCAGCAACTCGTTTTGGCTGGTGCGGATATAGACGCAAAAGACAGTCACGGCAAATCACTCCGTCAGGTTATTTCTAGTGAGATGGGTGATCTTGTTAAGATTTTCGATCAGTCTAGATTAAACGCTGAAGAGCCAGAAAGGAAACCGCTTGTGAAAGAAGATTCATCTAATAGAGACAGCAATGAAATTAAGCAGGTAGTGGAACGTGAAGTTCAGATATTACAATCTGCTGACTTCAAAAGAGACATTCTTACAATGCGTGATGCTATTGGAGACTTGAAGCTAGATTCTGTTCCCGAGAATGAATATGTAAAACATATGCAACTGATTCATGCGCAACTGCTTGGTGCATGGGTCACCAAATTGTATGGTGGTGGCCTGGATAAAATGTTGAATGATAGCCTTAACTGGATGAAGAGGATCCAGTATGCGGATGAAGCAAAAAGATTATTTGTCAAAGATATAGATCCTGATGAAAATATTTATACGGCTTATAGCCGAGCTTTTGGATCAAGCCCAACAGACTCGCTTACTGTAATGCTATCGGTATTCGAGAAATTGCTTATACGATCAGATTTGGGTGCGAATGCGCGCAGCATGTTTCACGCCCACATTTCAACAGTTTATATGTCTTACTATGAGATTGTCGCTCGTGCCTGTGGAATTGATATTATGGAGGATTCACCTAAACGATTCTCAACCCCTAGCGAAACAAGTTGTGCCCCTAGAGTTGGCCAACCAGCTGCGGGATGCCTTATTCCATTGCTATTTATGGCATCGTCCGGATCAATTCTTGTTGGTATCACAGCGCTTTTATATAGCAATATTGTAAGTTGAACACGGACTTGATTATGGACACCCCAGATAAAGCTCAAGTTGAAGACTACTATCGCTCGCTTGCTTTGCTTCAGAGTGCGATGACTGCATATCTAAACAAATATTTAAGTATTAACTCATTACCAATCCGCGACGATGTTATTGACGAAATGTTTGTGTCATTGATTGCAGGTACTCCTGTTGCATCAGGAAGTCAGGCATTAGTCCGTCAGTATGTAGATATTCTTTTTGTGAACGGCACGATAAGTAACGCATTTAAGACCGCAATTTCGATGAAGGTTCTTATGCTTTCTGCCTCGGGGATGGGGTCCGATGGGATGCAAATAGTACGTAATCTTCTTTCATACGGCATTCGGGCAATGCAGCTGGATTCAAAAGTCCCTGAGTCGATACCTGAGTTTTCGCGAGTTGTTAACAAAGCCGTATCGATGATTAATGATTTGGCTGTTCCTGTCGCCACGGCAAAGTTGGTTCAACCATTTCTGGCAAATGGTCGGTACACCATACTTGAATGCATTGGCAAGGGGGGATATGGAACCGTACACAAAGCGCACGATACAAAACTTAATCGGCATATAGCTGTTAAGCATCTGAGCCTTCAGACAGGATTACCCCACGAAAAACGCTTTATACGCGATCTGGAGCGTGAGGCGATGTCAATGGCCGGATTCAGTCATCCGAACATTGTACAAGTGCATGACTTTCTGGAAGACGAAAGCGGATGCTATATTCTTATGGAATATGCAGAAAGGGGAACCCTGCACGACTTGCTGGAGAAGAATAACGGCACACTTTGTTTAAATCAGTTCGATCAGATTCGATTTTATGATGGGTTGTTTGAAGGGCTCAGTTGTGCTCATCAGAAAGGCGTTATACACCGCGACATAAAGCCGTCAAATATTCTAATCTGCTCTGGCCGTGATATTATTCCCAAGTATGCCGATTTTGGTATATCCAGCTGCATTGGGACTATTGCATCTAGTGCGGGAACCCCTCTTTATATGGCTCCTGAATTACGAGGAACTCTACAGCATGTTGCTGATCCAGTCGTCGATATTTATTCGCTGGGGAAAGTGATATATGAATGCCTTACGGGAGAGGTGGGGTTAGCTATATCAGATGCACACGAGAGTCTTGCCCCCGGCTTAAACACAGTACTTGCAACCGCTTGCGCGTACGATCCGCATATGCGTTACAAGACGGTTGAAGAAATGCAGAGAGCTTTTGGCAATGCATATTTGTGAATCTCCCGTACC
>CAMCYG010000167.1 GCA_945883775.1 Victivallis vadensis | reverse complement strand
GTTACGATCTCCGGCTGTCCCGGCACCGCCTGCGCCACAGGCGGGATAGCAGCGACGACAGTGTTCGTTACAGGCGGGATGACAACGGCGACAGTGTTCGTTACAGGCGCCACTGCAGTCACCACCACACCAGTCACAGCCACCGGCTGAGCCTGCTGTCCCGACGCCTCGGGCGGTTGTGTGATCACCGCCGGCACTGCCTGCGCCGCCTTCTGCTGCGCGGAAATGTTCGCCAGGGCATTCGAATACGACTCCTTAAGATTCCCTATCTCGGCATCACGATCCTTGATCGACTGCTCCATCTGCCCGAGCTTCTTCATCATATCCTCTACAGCCTTCCTGCTCTCGGCGTCTCCGCTTGCCACCCACTGGCTGAAACGCTGAAGATCAGTCTTCAGAACAGCGCCTTCCTTCTGCCGCAACGTCTCAGTCTTCTTTAGAGCCTGCTCCACCTTCTCCTTGCTCTTGCTGATCTGCTCGACTTTGTTGGATATCACCAGCACTTCCGATGCATACAACGTCGCCTGTGTCTCAGCGCCTAAAGCGATCTCAGCGGCCTTCCTGGAGTTCATGATTACATACATGCCGATAGATATGAACAGGGTAAGAATCAGTATCACGACAAAAAGGAATAGCATGCTTATCCACATGAGAACCTTACGGTTCCGGTTCCGCTCGTTCTCAACGTACTTCTTGACGATAGCAATCGTCATGACAGGATCTATCGTTCGAGGCAGATTCTGGCCGTCGCTCCAGTCAAAATCATCAGCGCTAACCTCTATGGTCTTTTCATTTTTGTTTTGGAAATCCGCCATTTACTTTGCTTCCTTTGGGACATCAACGGCGTTTTCTTCAGCCGACTTTGCCACTTTATTCATAATACGGCTTATCACCATGGATCCTTTTACCTGATCGCTGTTCTTTATGGTCGTCAAAGTAAGCTTGGCTACCCGGGGCATTCCCGGCACCTTCTGCAATTCATTCATCTCATGCAGAAACCTGAGCCAGTTTGCCACAGAAGCGTCAAACTGACTGATGTTGAGCTCAAACTCGTCGTAATTCATGTTCTTTTTGGGGTCCGGTTCCAGGGCCTCCATCGAAGCACAATTCACGTTATGTTTCTTCGCCAGTTCATCCATGGCGGAATTGATGCTCTCTTTGCCAGCGTTGACTGAATCAACCTGTTCGAACATTGTACGCACCTGCTGGAACTCTGCCTCCACAGCCTTCTGCGACTTGATGACCTGATGATTAAGCCGAAGCTTCTCATTGGAACGCTCAATCAGATTGTCCAGTAAAGTTATCCGACTGACTATGCTCTTGACGACCAACCCGTTCAAGACGGCAAGTAACATCGCTATACCCGCCACCACCAACCCAACCTGCTCTCTTGATGAAAGTTTATCAAATTTCAGGTTCATTGCCCAGCCCCCACGCTGAAAATAAGCTTAAACGTGAACTTTTTGTCCTGATTAGCTTCAATGGCGCCTTCGGGTTTCACATCAGTAAACAATTTCGTGTTCTCAAGACTCTTCTTATAAGTCGTTATATCAGCTCTGGAATTGCCAATACCCGACACCGAACCTTTCATCTCATTGAGATCAAGCTCCACACTCTCTACATAAACTTTTTCCGGAAGATGCTTCTGCAAAAGACTGATAATATTGATCGTAGAAGTTCTGGAATCCTGCCGGACTTTCACAAGCCGTATCATATCAGCCATGGACTCAACACTCTGCACAACAGGGTCCGTCTTCTTTATCTCGGCTTCCAGCGCACCCAGATACGTCTTCTTGGACGATATCTTTATAATAGAAAACATCGAGAAGGAAAGCAGAACGGCCAATGTCAATATGCCCAAAAGACTCATCGCTCGCGCCTTATCAAGCAACCCCTTTCTCATCTTAACTGAATCAGGAATGAGGCTCACTTGTATCGCATCGTGCCCGGCGGCCATACCAGTAAGCGGCGTAATAGACACCATATTGCAGGGTTCAGCCTTCAGCGACGGCGACTGCGGTACCGCTGAAGCGAACTTTGTCGCATCCACCGCCTCCGCAGATACGTTCAGCATCTTGCCTATGTGCTCTGCCAGACCCGGTATGTTACTGCCGGCGCCTGTCAACATCACTTTGTCTATCTTTACCGCCGGCGATTCCGCCTGACACATCTCTATAGATCTGCCCACCTCCAGCGTAAACTTGTCCCTGAACTTGTCATAATCCGACAACAGTCCTGCAGCCCCGATCATTATATTTCTCGTATAAAGCATGCCCTGTCGTGAGGATATAATGAGATCAGTAGATGCCGAGTCCACATCAAGCAAAACCGTGGCACCGGCCGCAGAATGCAGTGACGCAGAATGTATGGTCAGCAGATTAGCCATGCCCTCTGAGCCGACGGACATCTTTTCCACACCCACCCCGGCATCCTCAAGCAACATATATCTGTGCCGCAATATGCTCTTCTGGACGATAACCAGCATGATCCGCGTATAGCCTGGCCTGCCATGCCCGATTATCCTGTAGTCGGACACTACCTCGTCTTTGGAATAGGGCGTCTGTTTGGCCGACTGGAGATCAACCATATCGCGGATCTCGTCGGGATTGATAGAAGGCAATTCAAGAATCTTCACATTCACCATCTGCCTGGGCACACACACAATCACAGGAATACTGGGAAATTTGTTCTTCTTAAGCGCCTCTGATATTCTTTTGGGCAGATCGTGGCTTGAGTCATCGACATGCTCAAGATGCATCTTAGATATTCTGACGCCACCCTTTGACGGCTCTACATGGATGATCTTCAACCAGTCCGATGCTATTTCAACAACAACGGACTGACGTGTCGCAGTATATGCTTTATCGATACTTGCCATTAATCATTCCCGCCAGTAGACAATCCGGTTTTCTTTCCGGCTGTAAACAAATTCAATGCAGGCAAGCCAAGTCTGCCCAGACTTCGGCCGGCCGTACGCTTTTCCCCTTACACATGTGGACTTGACCGCGACGTCCTTCATGATCCCTGCAAAAATAGCAGCCTCGTCCGGAGTCAGCTTGGCATGCTCACCCAGCATCCCCGCTATTCCAGCGGCATTTGCACCACTAAAACTCATTCCGCCAGCCCTGTAAGACAAAATCTTATCAGTCAACGAATCCATGGCGGCAACATTGACAGATCCAGCTGACTGCATAAGCGCCTTGAGCACAACAGGCTCCGCAGCATTGAGATTGATCTTGCCAGTCCCGTACACCGTCACATAGCGCTCTACCTTACCAAAAATCTCGTCAGTAACGCCTTTTACCAGACGTAGCTCATCTATGCTCTTTAGGTATCCATTTCTACAGGAATAGGGCTTTTTTTGTGCCTGATAATAGCCATTCTCAGCTCCGGCTGTCAACACCTCATCATCCGCATCGCGCCAGTCAAGCACGCAATCAGCTATGCCTGCCGCCGTAATGGTATCAACGGCTGCGGCCCTCTCAATTATAAACCTTATCTGATCCCGGGTTGCTTTACTCAGATTGACTCTGCCCTCCTCGCTGCCCACCCCATAATTGGTAACCACAGTGCCCGACCTATCATTGACCACCGGAGAGCAGACCATATAAACACCCTTATCCAATAATTGATCCTTGAACAGTATCGGCGAATCACTCCACCTGTCGTTCACCCCGTCAAATTCGTTTGTATCGCACATCACCTCCATTATGACCCGGTCCATCCCGGCCTTTGCCGCATAACGCGAGATCGTATCATCCTTAAGCTTCGCAGCGGCATTTATGGATCCTGCCACCTGCGCTGCAATGGCAATTGCGATGGACGCCAGAAAGAAAAGCGTCCACAGCGCCACGACCAGTATACTGCCGCTTTCAGAGGATGGCAGCCGAGACTTGAGACTTGAAATATGATTCAAGCATTTTGGACAGAATGTACAAAATTGACATAATATTCTGTAAATTATGTTAATTCTGTCTATCCCTGTGTTCTTTATTTTCTCCAAGGTTGGTCTCACAAATCACCTGCCTCTGGGCGCGCCGGAATATTAACCACTCGCTTTATTGCCGTACGCCCCGGATCATCAAGTTTTAAT
>CAMCYG010000166.1 GCA_945883775.1 Victivallis vadensis | reverse complement strand
CATAATATTCTGTAAATTATGTTAATTCTGTCTATCCCTGTGTTCTTTATTTTCTCCAAGGTTGGTCTCACAAATCACCTGCCTCTGGGCGCGCCGGAATATTAACCACTCGCTTTATTGCCGTACGCCCCGGATCATCAAGTTTTAATTCTATCCGGACAGATATCGGCATGTTCGTGCAATCATTCCAATTCTCGAGCCATGTCGCATCCTTTGCGTCCTTGTCCATAAGGACAAGATACCCGAATGATACAGATTGCACACCTCTGGCCAGGGCTTCGCCCTTGTCGCCATCAGCAGATTCAGCAAGTACGGTGTCAATCCTGCGGCGCAGGATCTTTGCACTTGAGTCTACATAATACTCAGCCGTCCCAAGCTGCTTGACCGGTTCCTGACCTGATACGCCCTGCTGCTGCTCAGGCAGGATCCTGGTAGGGAACGATAATCTGCCTGCTTCACCCTTGAACGGGACCTCCTTGATCTGCGAAAGATTAACAAGGTCTTTTTCGACTATACGCAACGCTATTGCGGCATTCATCTCATAGTCACCGAAATTACGCGCAGAATCCCAGGTCCTTATCCCGCAGGTAAGGCTGGCGCCAATAGCTGACGCCACCAGGGCGATTATCCCCAGCACCACCAGCATCTCTATTAATGTAAATCCCCGTTTCATAAATCAGTATAAAGTATAAGGTTAAAGGTATAATGACAAAAATCGGTAATTTATGATTCGCAATGAATTATACTTTTCATCCAACCCTTATACATTACACTTTTAACCTTTCACTGCTTTCTTTCGGCCTGTCCCTTCGACTGCAGAACCGTCGTCGTCACGGAATATTGCGACAGGGAGCCCTTGCGCCATACGGTGACATTCACTTCATTGAGAGTATTCGACCCGTCCGGCGTGCTCTTGATTTCATCAACCGTGACATTGCCCTCGAATCCCGAACTTGCGAAACTTCCTGAGTATTGAGTTGCTGGAACCGACCCAGACTGCGCCAGTGATGACTCGATAAAAGACAGTCTGTCCCTGATTATCCAGTCGGCCCGTATCGCATCGCGCGCGCTCGACAGACCACTCAACAGCGCCTGATATGAAGACAGCACTCCGACTATCCCTATCGCCAGGATAATCACCGTTACCAGAACTTCGATAAGTGTAAAACCTTTTTTCATAGATAATTATGCTGCATAATTATCTAAAGATCCCAGCTGTTCACATCATCGGCGGCATCATCCTCGCGGGGGCCGGCTGACCAGATGTCGAATGAACGATTATGTGTTCCTGGGCAGGCATATTTATAAGGCCTCTTCCATGGATCGACGGCTGGCTTCTCCAGATAACCCTCGCGCCACGTCGAAGAGCTGGACGGCTTGGTGAGAATAACAAGGCCCTCCTCCGTACTCGGATACTTGTCATTATGCAGTCTGTACAGCCGCAAGGCGGTAGAAACGTTGGCGATGTCGCCTTTGGCAATATTGCGCTTTGCCTCATCTGATGCAGGGATCAACTGCGGCAAGACCATACCGGCCAGCGCGGCGATTATTATCACCACCACCATAAGCTCGATCAGCGTAAAACCCGCCCTGTTTTGTATCAGTCTTCTCATTGTTTATCCTCCAGCGTTTTTCTCCATGCATCCTGAACTTTTTGTACATTATTGATTGAGTCCGGATATGTAAATCTTAAAGCATCATCCACCGTCTTACCATCCCTGATATGCCCGCATAAAATTCGGAACTTTGCCACTGTGTGTGTGTCTATAATAAAGCTCACCAGACTTGCCGACTGAAAATAGAACTCCTGCGGAGAGAGCAGGTTCTGCGTCTTACGCGGGTCGAAGCTGGCGATCTGATTTATATCGAGCAACCTGCCTTTACTGAGAAGCATGCTTGCTGCTTCATGCGCTCTCTGTTTCTTGTCCGGCTCGATCCACTGGGAAACCCCCTCGTTTATCCATATAGGCACATCGGTCTGGTACTCCATGAAATCACGAAGTATCAGATGCGTCAGCTCGTGCGGCAGAACCGACCGGATAAACATGTCATTGTTTGCAAATGATGAGATCTCGTTGCTGATATAATCAGCTTTGCCGGCTGCCCACTGGGGTGATCCTGTCTTCGTACGGAACGCCTCCGCACTCTCATATAAGAAGATCTTGACCCGCTTATCCCAGAGCCAGAAATTGTCGAATTTCTCAAAGCCCAGCTTTCCCGATATCGACTGGCTGTCTTTTTCCGCCTTATCTGCTACCTGCTCCGCAAACTTCTCATCGCTCTTATAATTAATAACGAAATGTTTGGACTTGAACTGCTTCCAGACGGCACTGGCCGGCGCCTCATCAGCAATTGCGCCGGCCATAGTTGACAGGTTGACAAGTTGACAGGTTAACAGGAAAGCAAAAAGACTGCAGACTGAGACCTGAGACCTGAAAAAGTGATAACATCGGATAGGAAACAAGACTGCTGGTATTTTTTTCATCAAGCCTTACACATTTAACTTTGTACTTTTCACTTCTTGGTTATCTGAAAGAAGTTCCGAGCTTGAATATAGGCAGAAGCATTGCAGAGACGATAAAACCGACGATAAGACCGACAACCAGTATCAATATCGGTTCGATCAGCGAGGTTATGATACGTCCCTGCTGTTCGATCTCCTTCTCGTAGAACGAGGCTATTTCGTTAAGCGCCTCCTCCAGCTTGCCCGATTCCTCGCCTACGGCAGTCATATTCGCAACCAGAGCAGGAAAATATTTCGACCGCTTCAGTCCTGCCGACAAAGGAACGCCCTGCTTAACCGTTTCCCGTTGGAACCCGGCCAGTTCCTCCCTCAGCACATGGTTATTCAGCGTCGCCATGCTGTAAAGAATCGCCTTATCTATCGCTATGCCCGATTCGACCAGCAGAGCCATGGTCCTGGCAAACCGTGCGATATCCGCCTTTATCAGAAACCCCCTCAACACCGGCACTTTCAATTTGAGGCCATCGATCACAACCCGACCATGCTGCATGACCGATATTCGTCTGAGAATAGCGGCCGCCAGCAGGACAACAAGCACGAGCCAGTACCAGTTATCCGAAAAGAAATTGCTGGTCTCAACAAGAATTCTAGTCGGTAGAGGAAGATCCTTGAAGTCCTTGAATAGAACAATGACCTTCGGAAGGAAGAACGCCAGCAAGACAAACACCGTTATGATACCAACCACTATCACCAACAGCGGGTACGCCATCGCGGCCTGGACCTTGCGCTTCAGCTCTTCATCCTTTTCACGGGCATCAGCCAGCCTGCTCAGAACTGTATCCAGGACACCGGCCGATTCGCCTGACCGCACCATATTGATATACAACTCGGGAAATAACTCATGATGGACCTGCATCGCTCCCGACAGCATATTTCCCTCGCGAATGCTGGCCTCGAGATTCTGTATAACCTGTCTCAGCGCCGGGCTTTCTGTCTGATCGCTGATGGTCATTAACGCGCGCAGAATAGGGACCCCGGATTTTGTAAGGCTGGCAAGCTGTTTCGTGAACAGGGTGATATCGCGCGCGCTGACGCTTCTATAGCTGAACTTCGCGGTCTTGATATCCTCTGCAGTCTTCTCGCGCACCCAGACTGGCATCAATCCCATGGAATCAAGGGTCGACACAGCTGCCGCATGCGTATCTGCGTTAAGCTCCCCGTCAATAGTCTTCGACGGCCCCTTTTTCGCTTTATATAAATAAGTCGGCATATTGCTTAGCTCTGAGAAAGATTCTTACAGTTCTCACTTCCGATTACAACTCAGTAATATGGCTCATATCAGTTATGCCGGACACCTCTCCTGGTCATAATCCTAAAAGGTAGAGCCGATTCCTGTCATGTCGAATGACAAGATTATATCGGCTATCTTGATCTGCTTCCCACGTAGGGGCGTTGCTCGCCGACGCCCGTTTATTTACAACTGTCATTTCCGGTGCGGCTCAGCCAGAGGCTTCGCCCCATAGCTATCAAGCTAAGCTGATTTCAGTTTGACATTTTTGACTGTTGCCGTTGTAACAGTCTGCTGCAAAAGCAGTTCGATATACGGTTTGTTTTTCTGCTTGTTTTTCCGACAGAGGCGGGTGA
>CAMCYG010000165.1 GCA_945883775.1 Victivallis vadensis | reverse complement strand
AATCATCTGATCTGCGTTCAGATGCAATACTTCCCAGCCAGCTTTCTCCATTGCCGCCTTTGTGTCGCGCGCACTGTATTGCGTGACCGTGGTCCAGGTGGAAGTAGGCATAAGTAGACGGGGCTTGCGCGCTGATCGGTTGACAGGTTGACAAGTTGACAGGCTGACAGGCTGGGATGAAGAGTTATTTGCCACCTGGCCTCCCGGCCTCGACGCCCCGCAGACTTGCTCGAACGACTTGTTCGAGCAATGACTAGCACCTGCTGCGCACAAGTCGTGCGCAGTATGTCCGTGGGGGTCAAGCGTGGGGACGCGGGCGGCTAAACCATCTTTTCTGACTTCTTGCCCACTGTCTACTGTCCACTGTCCACTGATTACTGCGGCCAGTTGTTCGTCGGTGATAGAATCATAATAGGCTTCGTTCTCGGCCTGGTACCGCTTTGTATCAGCATCTCGCTTGTTTATCATTGCCATGACATGCGGCATAAAATTGTTGTCCGTTCCAATAGTACATCCGGAAATGTATGTCATGAAATGCGAAGCTTCAGGATGATCGAAAAACCACTTGATGAAGGTGCTGATATCTTCGTGCCAGAAGAACTTAACTCTGTCGGAATTGATTATATTCGCAGCATCATAAAGCCCCATAAATCCGTAAAGAGCCGCCAGAGAGTCTATTATGACGTATATTTTCTGTTCCGCTCTGGGCTGAGCCGTTTTATCGCAGATATCGTATAGATAAAGCAACTCATTACCTGGATTGAGACCGATAAGAAGTATTGGCCGAGTAAGGTCGGATAACTTGTCCGAGTGAGCAGATAGCTGAGCTTGTATTCTCTGCATAGGATTTATGTGATCCATGATGGGCTTGATACCTGCCGGAGTTTTCAATCCAAATGCCGGACTGCCGTCTGAAGCCTTGAATATCTCAAGATGCCCAATCTCTTCAGATCTCATCATCAGCTCCTCAATGACTGGGTAGCGTTCACGCAGGGCTTTTAAGTTGTTCTCGAAAATGCTCATAAAGAAAGAGACAGATAAGATGTTTCACCACGAAGGAAGAATAAGGAAGAACAAGGAAGATTGTTATCGCGCAACTTGTCCCGCCGTAGCGCTTGGGCGGAGGAGGAAGACGCAAAGGAACCAAGCAGGCAAGGAGAACTATGTTTAAATTCGCTCGGTGAATTTAAATCTGAAGTCATATTATCAGACATACCTATTTTGCCCTCTCTACCCTTGTGTATTAGCCACGCTCTTAAAGCGCTAAACAACAATTGGTTACGAATACGATATACATTATATTTCTGTAACTACTGCTATGAAGCATGGTCGGTGCCACAGTCGGCATTTTTTGCCGGTCATGTAGAGGGACGCAGAAGAGGTGTCTCTCGCAGAGTTCACGGAGGGCACAGGGCTAGAAGGCGAAGTTTATCGGCCTGAGATTTAAATAATACCCATTTTCCTAATTATGTCTGTTAAGAATGCGGAAGACTCATGTGGCGTCATTTGTAAAGCATCAATAATCACCTCTGCATTCTCAGGTGGCTCATATGGAGCGCTTATACCGGTGAAATCCTGAATCTGACCGGAACGCGCCTTCTTGTAAAGCCCTTTGGGATCTCGATGCTCACAAACTTCGAGCGATGTACTAATATGCACTTCTATAAACCGATCCTTGTTTCCGTCTCTGGACTGGTTAATTATTTCTCGGGCTCTTGCACGATCCCTGATATAAGGCGAAATCAGTGCGACTATGCATATAATTCCGGCATCGTTCAGCAGACTTGCCACCTCTGCAATACGCCGGATATTCTCTGACCTGTCTTCCGCAGAGAAACCAAGATCTTTATTAAGTCCATGCCGCATATTATCGCCGTCCAGAATATAACAGACATGCCCAGCCTCAATTAAATCTTTCTCCAATTGCTGGGCGATGGTCGACTTCCCGGCCCCGCTCAAACCCGTCAGCCATATCGTACAACCCCGCTGCCTGAGAATGGCCTCCCTTTCCCCCCGTGAAACCAGTGAACCCATACGCGAGATGTTTCTGCTCTGGCTGGGTGCCCGCTTCTCCTGCGTAACCCTATCCATTATCATGCCGGCACCTACAGTCAGATTGCTGACTCTATCAATGAGTATAAATGCACCGGTTGCTCTGTTGCGTTCATAGGGATCAAAGGCTATCGGCCGGTGAAGCATCAGATGACAGCGACCTATGTCATTTAAGCGTAGTCCATCGGATGATCCGGAAACCGCCTCAGCCTTGCGCATTGTATTAACATCCACTTTGTATCGCACCTTGGATATCTGACCCGGAACGCTGGTCGTTGCATGTTTAACTAGATACGAACGATCGATCTCTGAAGGCACTTCACTCATCCACACTATCATAGCCTCAAATTCATCATCTACCCTGGGCTGGTTCCTGATAGGCGCAAGAACACTTCCCCTCGACACATCAATCTCGCTATTAAGAGTAAGGACCACTGACGCAGGAGCAACGGCTTCCGAAATCTCACCGTCTGAGGTGACAATTGATTTGATGCGACTTGTCTTCCTGCCCGGCAAAGAAATCACTTCATCGCCACACCGCACCACGCCTGAGACTACTGTTCCTGCAAATCCGCGAAAGTCCAGATTCGGTCGAATCACATATTGAACAGGAAACCTCATATCTATCAGATTACGGTCCGTCACTATGTTAATGCTCTCCAAATGATGCAGCATTGTGGAACCTTCATACCAAGGCATATTCACTGACTTATTGGCAACGTTATCACCATGCAAGGCACTTATCGGAACGAAATGTATGTCAGAGAACCCAAGCCGCGCAGCGCAGGTGCTGTTATATTCCTTGCAGATCTGTTCGTAGACTTTCTCCGACCAGCAGACAAGATCCATTTTATTCACAGCCACCAAGACGTGTCGTATCCCCAAAAGAGAACAGATGAAGCTATGCCTCCGCGTCTGGGTAAGCACGCCCTGTCTGGCATCAATTAGTATTATGGCCAGATTACATGTCGAGGCACCTGTTGCCATATTCCTGGTGTACTGCTCATGGCCGGGACAGTCTGCAATTATAAATGTACGCTTATCTGTAGAGAAATAACGGTAGGCCACATCTATTGTGATGCCCTGCTCCCTCTCCGCCTTCAAACCATCAGTCAGCAAGGCCGGATCAAAGCCACCCCCTGTTGTTCCGTGCACCTTGGAATCTTTCAGTACAGCGGCCAGCTGATCCTCGTATACCATGTGAGTGTCATAAAGCAGTCGTCCGATAAGAGTTGATTTGCCGTCATCCACCGAGCCACAGGTTAGAAAGCGCAGTAAATCCTTCTGGTCATGCTTTTTCAGATAAGCTGCAATATCTGTCCTGATGAGTTCATCATCCGGCCTGATGCACACGGCTTCTGAATTATAAGTCTTCTGCTCTAATTTCATGTAAATCGTTTGTCCATTAGAAATAGCCATCTTTCTTTTTCTCTTCCATGGAAGCGGCCCCGTCAAAATCAATCACCCTGCCCTGCCGCTCTGAAGAAGTTGCAAGCAGCATCTCCTGTATTATCTCCGGCAGTGTCTCAGCATTGGATTCGATCGCTCCCGTTAATGGATAGCAGCCCAGCGTTCGGAAACGCACTTTCTTCACCATTGGCTGCTCCCCGGGCTCAAGGGGCAACCTATGATCATCCACCATAATCAGCGTTCCATTGCGGCGCACCACCGGTCGATCCTTTGCGAAATACAAAGGCACGACTGGAATATTCTCCCGCATGATGTACAGCCACACATCAAGCTCCGTCCAGTTGGAAAGAGGAAACACGCGTATAGATTCACCTTTGTTGATTCTAGTGTTGTATAGGCTCCAGAGTTCAGGCCGCTGATTCTTCGGATCCCACTGATGGTGCTGATTGCGAAAGCTGAATACCCGCTCTTTCGCCCTCGATTTCTCCTCATCCCGGCGCGCACCACCAAATGCAGCATCAAATGCATGGTGATTAAGAGCCTGCTTCAAACCATCCGTTTTCATGATCTGCGTGTGTTTCTCAGAACCGTGATCAATAGGATTCACACGATCCCTGCCTTCCGGATTTATCCACAGAAGAAGCTCTACGTTGTACTCCTTCGCCATCCGCTCCCGGAAACGATACAT
>CAMCYG010000164.1 GCA_945883775.1 Victivallis vadensis | reverse complement strand
ACTCGGATTCTCGTTTTCGTGTAAGCGCGCGACTGGCATTTCCGGAATGAAGGGTAAGATATCCCGCAAGATCGGAGTCCCTTTGACCCGGTCAGGACGTCAACGTAAAGTCGGTCGAATTGCAGGATGCTGCGTTCCGATAGCATTTATCCTAGGTTCGTCGTTGGCCATCGTATTCATAGTAAGAACCATATGGTGAAAATGACACCCTCTGGCGCTAAAGGAACCAGGCCAATCACGATCTGGCAGATCGTGATGCTGTTTCTTTGTGCCTACATACTGGGTGCCCTCTTCGTGGATACCGTCTTCCGACTGCCCGACGAAACCTCTGAACTTCTTAATCAGATCGACAATCTCATATGCATTGTTTTCATCGGAGATTTCGTTTTCAACGTCATCACTGCCAAGTCGAAGCTGGGGTATCTGAAGTGGGGCTGGATTGACCTCATCTCGAGTATTCCGAACATCCAAATCCTACGTTGGGGCCGCTTTGCTCGGGTCATCCGCATTCTGCGGATTCTCCGCGCACTAAGATCGACCAAGGTGATTCTCAAGGTTATCTTCCTGAACCGGGCAAAGGGAACCATTGCCTCGGTCGCGATGATCTCCTTCGTCTTGGTAGTCTTCTCTTCTATTGCTATCCTGAATTGTGAAACAACACCCGATTCCAATATCAAACGAGCGTCGGACGCGCTCTGGTGGTCGTTTGTTACGATCACAACCGTAGGTTACGGCGACTTCTATCCGACCACAGCTCTCGGCAGAATTATCGCTGCGGTCTTGATGGCGTCGGGAGTCGGCATCTTCGGAGCTTTCACCGCATATGTTGCCTCATTTTTCATCCAGCAGGAGGAAAAGAAGCAAGACGAGCGCGAGAAACTGATTCTCTCGGAACTCAAGGCAATTCGAGAGCGGCTGGATCGGATCGAAGGGAACACGGCACAAATTCCTACAGGTGGTGTCCAATCGGCCGCGCCTGAGGAATGACGTTGCGGCATGCTGAGTTATATTCTAATTATGCAGTATTTTAAATGAAATCGATGTAACAATACCCTCGCGTGTATCTCGACGGAAACACAATAATCAACGAGGGTTAATGTTGCATTTGGAGCTGGAAGAAATATGCCTCAAGAGTGGACACTTTCCGATTGTCGAATGGTACTATTCCCGAGACCCGCGGCCACCATGTGGGGCATATGACTGATTTGGGGTTTAGAGTATGAAGACGGATAAACAATTAATTGATGAGCGGCTTTCAACCTCCCGCAAAGACTTACTGGATCTGTCATATAGCAACAGGCTTCTTAACTACCACGAGCTTACGGGTCGCGGAGTCCATATCGTGGGCGAACATTCAGTTGAGGTGTTGAGGCTACTGTATGTTAATCAGCGCTCTATGGCTTTCGCCTCGATCCCCGACAACAAGAATGATGGTGCGGAGGATTCGCAGAATGAGATCGATCCGCTAGACGATGATGATCTGCTTGAGTCATATCTTGCAGATCATCAGCAGGATGAGGCAAATGACGATGAGAATAGTGCATCTGATCGTCATGTTGACAACGTTTTGCAGACCAAATACATAGATGCGGTGTTAGAGCGTCGATTGCTTAATACCTACCATACAGCACGCACCTCGCTGGAAGAGCAAGGCGTTAACATACTGTTTCTGGCTTTGGGAATGCTGCACTGGGCTGATCCCAGTCAACCAGAGAAATCGCTCATCGCACCCATCGTTCTTCTTCCCGTGGAAATGAGTCGGCGCAGTGCCAGATCCTCATTCAAGGTGGCGTACAATGGAGATGAACTCGGGGCGAATGTATCTTTGCAGGCTAAGTTGAATGAATTGTTCGGGTCGGAATGGCCTGTTTTCAATGATCCTGAGGCGCCAGAAGATTTTGACTTGACGGTGTACTTTGACAAGTGTCAGTCCATCGTTGATAAGCATGCTACGTGGAAGTTAGATCGCAATGAGATACATCTAGGTTTCTTTTCGTTTCATAAGTTTATCATGTATCAGGATCTTGATCCCGCTCGATGGGGCGAAGGGGATTCCATCGGAGAACATGAAACGGTTGCCGCTCTTTTAGGCGATGCTGGATTTCGTCAAGAGAAGCCGGTTATTCCGGCTAATGCCCAGTTAGATAAGTTGCTCAATCATGGTGAACTGTTTCATGTAGCTGATTCAGATAGTTCTCAGTCTGAAGTGTTAGCCGAACTCATGAGTGGTAAAAGCATGATTGTTCAAGGTCCCCCGGGAACAGGGAAGTCGCAGACCATCACCAATTTAATTGCGCAATGTGTTGCAAACGGAAAATCGGTACTCTTTGTAGCCGAGAAAATGGCGGCACTTGAGGTTGTGAAGCGTCGGCTTGACAATATGGGGCTAGGAGACATTGCGCTTGAGCTTCATAGCAACAAGACGAATAAGCGTCAATTTCTCGACAATCTAAAGACTGTCTGGGAGAAGGGACCACCTCGTGATACGGATTTTGATGCAAATCTGCTCCAGCTAACAGAGAGTATTCGAGAACTGAACCGGCATTCGGATGACACTAACACACCGGTTAGAAAATCGGGGAGAACACTGTTTACGATTTTCGGAAGACTTATGGAGTTGAGCAAGCGTCTAGAGGGAGAGTCACTTCCTGCTTTGAAAATTGAGGGGTGGCATGATTGGACCTGCGATCATTTTCTCAATGCACAGAATCTAGCTCGACAATTGGAGATACTTACTCAGGAAATTGGAGTATTGGCTGAACATCCCTTTCGTGATGCTAAGATTTCGGCAATGTTACCGAGCGAGGTTCAAGAGGTTGCGTTCGCCGCCGCAAAAGCTTATGAGACATCAACTGAACTTGTTGCTTCTTTGAACAGCTTGAAGGATGATCTGGGGCTTCGCCGTGATTTAAGTCTCGGAGAAATTGATGGGGTTACAAACCAGGTTAATTCTATCAGCACATTGCCTAACTTATCAGGGCTGCCGGTAGAAAATCGAGCTTGGATTGCTGAAAGAGAAACCCTTGTTGAGCTTATTGACTATACGGCTCAGATTCAGGAAAAGGTGAATGAGTTGTCGGGGGCATTAACCGAAGACTCCTGGACGCATCCAGATGCGGAAGCTCTTGCCGTTTGCCTAGGTGGCTTCACTTCTGTTTGGTATCGCTGGATTATCCCGGCTTATCGTACAGCAGCAAAGAGAGCCAGTGTGCTATGGCGTATTAAGCCGCCTCATAATCTTCAACGCCGCGTGAATGCTTTGCAGTCCATAGTCAACGTGCAGAAAGCGCGTAAAGAGTTGGCGGATAATAATGCAGCCATGAGTAGTCTGTTTGGCGACTACTGGTTGCAGGATGGTTCGGACATTCGCATTCTATCTGCAATTAGCGATGGACTTTACGGACTTCATAATAGCGGCTTAGCACATGAAATAGTTATCGCGGTTGCATCTGCCGCTTCGGATCCGGTTCATCTCGCTAGAGTGGCACCTTTGGTTCAGGCGGTGCTGTTGTGTCGGGATGTTTATGGTACTCGGATCGAAGTACTTGCTTCAATGCTGGATATTCCTCGGAAAACAAACAATAACGATTGTGGGTTTGGCAACTACTTACTGGAGACGCAGCGAGCATTTCTGCAGGCATGGCAACAGTCCCCGCAAAAGGTGCTGCCGATTACTCGATATAATGCGATGCGAGGTATACTTGCCGAAAAAGGAATGCTGCCGCTCATGGATGTTTCAGAGAGTTGGTCGTCGGCGAGGAACTTACTCTCTTTACTATTGGAACAAAGATGGCTTGAGGCGCTTTTAAGGCAGCACCTTAAGGATCATCCACAAATGAGTCAGTTTAGCCCAGGGTTGGCAGACCGATTGGTATGTCAGTTTCGGGAGGCTGATGCCAGCTTGTTTAAGCACAACCGAGTTCGGGTTCTCAAAGCGCACTATGGAAAATTGCCATCCACTCACGGAGCAGGTGAAATGGCCATATTGAACAAAGAGTTTAATAAGAAGTCACGCCATTTACCAATTCGTGTTCTCATGGATAAGGCTGGCCGGGCGATCCAACGAGCAAAGCCGGTCTTTATGATGAGCCCGTTCTCTGTGGCTACATATCTACCCCGGGGGGGGATGCAATTTGACACTGTAATATTCGATGAGGCAAGTCAAGTACGCCCCGTTGATG
>CAMCYG010000163.1 GCA_945883775.1 Victivallis vadensis | reverse complement strand
ATGCCTGATTTGATTGATGCCGGCTATGATGTAATAAATCCTGTCCAGACAACCTGCCGTGATATGGAACCCGAGAAGCTGAAAAAGGAGTTCGGCAAGGATATCTGCTTCTGGGGCGGCGGATGCGATACCAGGACAGTGTTGAATCGAGGCACTCCTGCTGACGTGAAGAAACACGTTCTTGAGCGTTTGAAGGTGTTCAGTCCTGGCGGCGGGTTTGTTTTTAATACAGTTCACAATATTCTGCCGGAAATAGCGCCTCAGAATATAGAAGCAATGTTCAAGGCTATCGACGAGTTCAATGGGTAAATCATTTTTGATGATTTACATCAGGGGAAATACTCTGTTTTGTTTATCACTGGTTGCTTGATCTGCTTTAAGGCGATCTTATCGAAGAATTCCTTATGGCTGTCGTTCTTCAGGATCAGG
Source organism: Victivallis vadensis (assembly GCA_945883775.1). Taxonomy (GTDB): domain Bacteria; phylum Verrucomicrobiota; class Kiritimatiellia; order UBA8416; family CAMCYG01; genus CAMCYG01. The sequence goes on along the minus strand of CAMCYG010000163.1, from coordinate 3,785 downwards.
CCTGCGATATCGCTTTCGTAGACGAGGGACCAGCCGGGGGTCGTCAGCAAGGCTTTGTACGCAGGGTTATCAATATGTAGTATGGCCATGTCAGTCGGGTAATCTGACAGCGCCTTGCTCCAGTTGTCCTGATGATATATGAAGTCCAGATAATCCTTTATGGATTTATTGCCATAAGCTGAGTCGAATCTACCGTCCATGAATACCTTGCAATCGGGGTAAACGTTCCAGATGGCATATTCGGCCCAGTCAAAAAAGACTATGGCATTGCCCTTAATCCCGTTGTCTTTCACGAATCTGAAAACATCAACAGGGAACCTATCCTGCTGTACTTCCATCTGGAAGAAATTCGCCTTGTTGAAGAATATGGAGTAGGAGAGCGACATGGCCGTCATAACGGCCAGGAAGTAAGCCTGGAGGCGTGGCGAGTTCAGCGCGCGCAGTCCTTTGATGTGCTGTGCCAGAGCAGATTCCGCATGCTCAGGAATAATAAAACAGGCGGCTATCGCGAAAAGCGGGATGTTTCTGCGCATACAGACGGCTGAAACGAATGCCAATAGAATCACTGCTAACATGGGCGCTGATCTCCTTTTCTTAGAGAAAATGAGACAAAACGCGGATATAGCAGTCAATGCCATGAAATCCGTATGGTCCTGGAAATCGGTTAGAGGGTTGAAGGGTGCCCACTCGCTCAGATATGGCCGTGTCAACATCGCGGAGTTGCCGACAAAGCTCCACAGTGTAGTGCCGTAAGGGTTGATCATAGAGCAGGCGACAAACAAAATAAAGGCGATGGAGTAAACCAGTCGATTTCCCTTTCCGACCGGTTCTGTGGGAGTCGTGTCCTTGAACAAAGCAAAGACCAGCAGGATAATCGCACCGATGAAGAAGGCGCCGTGAAGGTTGGCCCAGATGATCGCCGTAATGCCTATGAGTGCGAGCAGATGCAGATTCTTCAATCTGTTTTCAGTGAGTATCTTTAGGTATAGAGCGATTAATATGTATGTGAAGAGATGAGGTCTGGTGGAATAGCCGTAGCCGATTGTCGAAAGCATGACCATCATGAACAGGAAAATAATGACGCCGGTGCTGCATGTCTTCCTGATGGATGACAGGATAATAGCAATAAGCAGAAACCCCAGCAGTATCTTTCCGGCTATTAGGCCGGGGTTTCCAACAAAAACAAATGCACGGTTGATGAAATATTCGGCAAGCCACTCATGGTTCGTCCATTTGGAGTCAGGTTCAGTAAAAGAGTATGTATTAGTATGGTGGAAGCCCATCTGGCCTGGTAAAGCAGTGACAAATCCGGCATTTCCCCACAAGTCGACATCCGCTTTGTTATGTGAGAAGGTCAATATGCAGAAGCAGAAAAGCGCTGATGCGGAGAGGATCCTGACCATTTTCCCGATATCAGCTTTTGCTTTCATCCGATTATCTCCTTTAAATCCGCCTTAAACCGAAGAATCAGGCCTAAAAGCCTGAATTCGCTGATGCCTCCGGTGGGCCTGAACTCCCTTTTCTTCCTAATCATGTTGGGCATGTATCTTATAGCGGTTAATTGAGCTCTTAACAATGTTATTGCCAAGGAAAAGGGGCTGTTTTTCATGAAGCCACGGAGTGTGCTGTTCTTTTTTGAAATGAAGAAAGTTTGAAGGATAAATCGCCATAAGGTTAAAAACGGCAGTAATGCAATCAGCAATACAGGATAATTCTTAACCGCTACCCAGAAATGATTACGCTCTATCCAGTATACCTTATTGAGTGAGAACTTACCGCCGGTATGTGAATAAAGGTGTGAAATGCGGGATTTAGGTTCAAACACAATCCTGAAACCAGCCTTGATGATCCTGAGGCTGAGGTCAGTATCCTCGCAATATGCAAAGAATTGTTCGTCGAATAAGCCGGTTATGTCCAGTACATCCCGTCTTATCATGCAGCCACATCCGCTGAAGGCCAAAACTTCCTTTCTCGCGGATACTGAACTGACAGGATGACCATGGCAAGCCTGGCGCGACATGCCGTCGAGCGCTACTACTACTCCGCAGGAGTCCATCAGCTCGGGTCTGTTACCATCAATCACGGCGGAAGCCACGGCGCCACAATCTTCTATGTCGTTGAAAGTTACAAGCATTCTGCTTATCCAGTCGGACTCAGCAAAGGCATCATCATTGATGAGCGCTATATAATTTCCTGTGGCGGCCGTAATTCCAGCGTTGTTTCCTCCTGCGAATCCCAGGTTCTCTGAAAGCGTCACCACTTTGTGCAGGGAAAACTTTGACGCAATGTCGGTGCCTGATCCGTTGTCTACAACGATGATTTCCAGCTCAGAATGGGCCTGTCGTTCAAGGCTGGCAACGCATTCATCCAGCATTTTGCCGGCTTTGTTGCTGACCACTATGACGCTAACTTTCGTTTCTGCCATCATTTCTGTTCCTTATTATGCTGAATAGCGACAATGATGCTTTTGCAAAATATGGTATTAATCTGGGGTTACGAAGTACATGCAGCAGTTGGGACAACAATACGTCCGGTCGCGAGTAGAATGCCGATAGGATTGCTGACCGTGCCGAATCAAGTTCGGCAAGTGTCATCCCGTTGGGGATGAAGACGGAATGTATAGCGTTCATTTTCTTCCAATCGCGGTCGAATGTCCCATACTGGGCCGCTTGCGCGTATAGTTCAGAACCGGGAAAGGGGGTTAGCTGCATCACGCTGATGTCGTCCAACGGTATGTTTCTGACAAGCTCTATCGTAGCTTTGATTGTGGCTGGTGTTTCTTTGGGAAATCCGACCATAAAGAAGCCCTTTGAGCGCATTCCAGCTTTTTTTGCATTATTGACTGCCTCATTCATTTGTCGAATATCAAGATTCTTATTGGCCATACGCAGTATCTCAGGGTCTCCGCTTTCGATCCCGAACGATATATGCCAGCAACCAGCCTTCTTCATGAGTTTGAGCATGGCCGGTTCTGCCCTGTCCGCCCTGCCGAGGCATGACCAGGCGATATCTACTTTATCGGCAATCAATCTGTTGCAGAATTCTTCTACTCGGGTCTTGGATATGATGAAAGTGTCATCTTCGATGTTGATTTCTTTTACGCCGTATTTGTATCGCAGTTGTTTAAACATCTCAACTGCATAGGCAGGAGTGTATGACCTGCATTGGCGACCGAACACGGATCTGTCGCAGAAAGTGCATGCGTTGGGGCAGCCTCGGGTGAGCACGACTGATGCGCATGGCATCCGTTTAATGCGGGCGGGGGACGGCCTGTATGCGGATGGAAAGCCTGGCAGGAGAGACCAATCTGGCATAGGAAGATCATCAAGGTTGCTGATCATGTCGCGTCCGGCTGCGCGAACGACACCGCTGCCGCTTCTTGTCACAGTGCCTGGAATGTCTGACAGGGCATTCGTGTTCAGTTCGTATCGTGCTATGATGTCGGTGAGAGTCTGTTCGCCCTCGCCAAACACAGCTATATCGAAGCTGCTGAACTCCGCCAGAGTCTCCTCCGGCAAAGAGGTTGCATGGCAGCCGCCTATGATAGTTAAAGTTGCTGGCAGTTCTTTCTTTATCCTCTCTGCCAGCAGGCCGGAGCTGGTTATGCCGATTGTTGTAGAGGAGATGCCGACGATGTTGGGACGGATGGCGGCAATCTGTCTGAAGGTCTCGTCAACGCCGAGATCGAAAGCCGAAGCCTCTATGACAGTAACATCCGCTCCAGCCTTACGAGCGACGGATCCAAGGCAGACAAGGCCGAAGGACGGTTGGGTGCTTGCGGCGCC
>CAMCYG010000162.1 GCA_945883775.1 Victivallis vadensis | reverse complement strand
GCCGATTAAGATTGAAGAGGTTCCTCCGCCTAAGGCGGACAAACAGCAATCATTCTTCGCTCATCTGCGTTAATCCCGGGCATCTAGCGCGGGAGCGCGGGCGGTTTTGTATTCTCCATACATCTACCCTAGCACTCTACTTCTTTTTTTCCTTCTTATCGCTCTTTATCGCATCAAACTCCCTGCTATATGCCTCTGCAACTTCACGAGACTCGATACACAAAACATTCTCGGCATTGCTCTCGCTGGCTTGCGATGTGAAATTGTAAGACCCGGTGATAACTCTTTTGTCATCTATCACGATAAACTTGTGGTGCATCTTGGTCATATCATTCTTATAAGATACCGCCTCACAGGTGACCCCGTTCTTACCCAGAAAAGCGATCACTTCTTTCATATTTTCACCCTCTGCCTGGGTCTTGTCGTATTTAAGCGTGAGCTTGACTCCTCGTTTGCCAGCACGCACAAGCGCCCTGGATATGTTGTGCCTGGTGAAACTGAATATCGCCACATCGATTCTTGTCTGAGCGTCATCGATGCGCTTAATGACAAAGGATTCGCAATCATCATTGAAGGCTGTGGCAACCTCCGCTTCGATGCCACAAGCACAAACCGTCAGCATAATCGCCGCAATTATCGGCATAAATTTAGACATCATCAGGAAGAACCTCCAACAAGTTTACCATTGAATTTACGACTTCGATGCAATATAAACTCTGCGCATGAGAAAGTCATTTAAATACAGACAGTTATTGCATGATGTAAGGCGGGTTGTGGTAAAGATCGGCACTAAAGTGATCATGACCAATGCAGGCCGGCCGGACATCGGAAGAATGCGGAAACTCATTGCAGACATTGCCTGGCTCCAGAAGAGCGGCAAAGAAGTGATAGTCATCACATCCGGAGCCATCGGCACCGGCATGGAAATACTCAAGATGAAGAAGCGGCCCACTGCCCTGCCCGACCTCCAGATGGCTGCAGCCGTAGGACAGTGCAGACTCATAGCCAGATATGACCATATCTTCTCCAATCTGGGATGCAAAATTGGACAGGTTCTTCTGACTCATACGGACTTTACGCACAAGCTGACCCTCACAAATGCAAAAAGGACGATTGAGAACATGATTCGGAACGGTGTTATTCCGGTCATCAACGAGAATGATGTTCTGGCGGACGATGAAATCAAGGCTGATATGTCACTTGGCGATAACGACTATCTCTCCTCGCTGGTGGTGAAACTAGTCAGGGCCGACCTGCTGATAATGCTTTCAGTAGTCGACGGTATCCTGGCCCCTGCCGCCAATGGGAAACCACAGCGCATTAAATACATCGAGGAGATAACAAGGAGCACCTACGAGCTCATCAAGGATAAGAAATCGCAGTTTTCCAAAGGCGGAATGACATCAAAATTAAAGGCCGCCGAGTCTGTCTCCAGCATTGGCTGTACAGTAGTCATAGCGAATGGCAAAAAGAATTCGGTGCTCAGAAGCATTTTAAGCGGCGATGATGCAGGGACCATGATCCTGGGCTCAGTGTAACAGCAAAGCTGGCTTTGCTGTAATCACAAATTGCAGATCATCGATTTCAGAAAAGAATCTGGATTTCATGAAAAACAAGATTAATACGCTCATTTCAACCATATGCGATAAGGCAATTACTGCTTCGCGGGAGCTTGCACTGCTGGACACAAGACAGAAGAACAAGATCCTGCACGCCATGGCTGACGGAATCGAGGCGCATGCGGCGCGGATATTGACAGCCAACAGGAAGGACGTTTTAGAGGCCACATCAGCCGGGCTGGCGGAGCCGATGGTAAAACGGCTGGAATTGAATACTTCAAAGATCAAGGCAATGGCGGCAGGATTAAGGAGTGTTGCGGCACTTAAGGATCCGGTAGGCCGTGAACTGCGCAAATGGAAACGCCCGAACGGCCTTGTTATCGTAAAGAAAAGTGTTCCTATCGGCGTCATCTGCGTTATTTTCGAATCCCGCCCTAACGTGGCGGCGGATTCAGCCGGCCTGTGCTTCAAGTCAGGCAACGCCGTTATACTAAGAGGCGGGAAGGAAGCATTGCGGTCCAATGCCGAAATCATCCAGGCCATGTTATCATACGGAATCAGACAAGGTCTGCCGAAGTATGCTTTACAGCTTATACGGACAGCCGACAGAGCCGCAATCAGCGAACTGGTACAGATGCAGGGCAAGATCGACCTGGTAATGCCGCGCGGAGGCGAGGCATTGATAAGGGCAGTAGCCGAGAACGCCAAAGTGCCGGTAATAAAACATTACAAAGGTGTTTGCCACATCTTCGTAGACAAGAGCGCGAAGACTGACCAAGCGATCGAGATCATCATCAACGCCAAATGCCAGAGCCCGGCTGTCTGCAATTCTGTCGAAAAAGTGCTGATTCATCGCGACCTGGCGAAGCGCTTTATTCCGGCCCTCTATTCCAGACTGGACAAACTGGGAGTCGAATTGAGAGGCGATGCCGCAAGCAGAAAAATCGAGCCCGGCATCAAAAAGGCATCAAAAGAAGATTGGGATATGGAATATCTTGATCTCACTCTGACCATCGGCGTAGTCGATTCACCAGAACAGGCTGTTGCGCACATCAACTTGCATGGGTCACATCACTCTGATGCAATCATATCTGAGAACAAAGCCAGCCAAAAGCTGTTCCTGGCTCAGGTTGACTCGGCTGTTGTATACGTCAACTCATCCACCAGATTCACAGATGGCGGTGAATTCGGGATGGGTGCCGAGATAGGTATCAGCACGGACAAACTGCATGCACGCGGGCCGATGGGCCTTGAAGAGCTCACAACCTACAAATATCTGGTACAGGGCAAAGGACAGGTGAGAAGATAGTAGACGGGGGACGGGGGACGGGGGCAGAAGACTGAGGACAGAGGACAGAAGACAGAAGTCAGTAGTCAGAAGACCGGACGGAAGGCAGAAGAGGGAGACAGAAGACGGTGGACGGTGGACGGTAGACGGTGGACGCTAAGGCTTTTACAATTCGAGATTTAAATTCCCGTAGGGACGTTGCTCGCCGCGTGAGTCACGTTCCACGTGTCAACGTGGTCACGTGATCGAAGTAGATTGTAAAGTCAAATGCCGCATTTAGTGGTCCTTGTTTATGCTACTAGTTTACAAATTTCTTTATCGAAACACTCTTGTGGTGATTCAAAGGCGATGATCTTCCGGGGATAGTTATTAATCCAGTATTCGATGTTGCTGATATTGCCGCTGCTGAATTTCTCGATTTCTCTGCCCTTTGCAATGAAGCGGCGGATAATGCGGTTCGAATTCTCGTTTGTCCCACGCTCCCAGGAAGAGTACGGATGAGCATAAAATAGTGATGTTCGTTTCTGGTCTGCCAGCGCTGAGTTCTGCAGGCTGTCAACGTCAAGGAACTCGCTTCCATTATCGGCGGTAATAGAGAGGAACAGCTGTCTAAACGTACCAACTCCCCAGTCCCTCTCGATACTATCGATGGCTCTAGAAACAGAGTCATTGGTCTTATCGGAAAGCTTTCGAATGATTAATTTGCGAGTTTTACGTTCTACCAGGGTTAACAGAGAAGCTTTTGATCCTGTAGGCCCTACAACCAAATCTATCTCCCAGTGTCCAAACTCCTTTCGGTCTTCGACTTGCGCTGGACGATCCTCAATACTCTGCCGTCTAGTATGTGTCTTTCGTGATCGCCTGATTGTATGTCTAGCGCGTTTCCGACGCTTGCGCTTCTCCCACAGCGACTCATTGCTAACGCCAGCGATGAGCCCCTGATCAATGTAATTGTATAAGGTTTTTGTGCAGACCGATCCTGGCATGTCGTCTTCCTTCATGCGGAACGCCACAACAGCTGGGGATTCCTTGTGCTCCATGATGCGAATGCGAATGTATGCCACAAGATCATGATTTGCTCCAAGCTTCAGCGCTGATCCCTTCGCTGTAGCATTCAGGTCGTGTACATCCTGGCCACGGTCACTGTTGTATACAATCTTAGTGCGCAACTCGCAGTCTTTGTGCTCAACGCTGCCACGAAAAACCTCTCTTTCTATGGTCCGCTGGTGCCTTCCCAGAGATTCCGCGATGTCTCGGACCGGGTACCCGGTCCGAGACATCCTCTCAATTACAGCTCTTTCTTCCTTTACCAAATGCTTGCCTTTCCGACTACCTTCGATACATTTGCCCTGTTCCATGTCTTGGTCCTTTCCTTCGTTGTGTCCTTTGATAAGACCACGAGGATAGCGAATCCAAGCATGGAACGCTTCTTCTCATATTTGCGGCATTTTAGTTTACACTTCTCA
>CAMCYG010000161.1 GCA_945883775.1 Victivallis vadensis | reverse complement strand
AATTGAACGTCGCGATGAGTCTTCTTCGGAACAATCGGGATTTGAATGTTACAGAAATAGCATATAAGAGCGGATTCAATGACAGCAACTATTTCAGTCGTATCTTTCGCAGGATCACCGGCGTCACGCCTTCTCAGTACCGTGGGATGCGCTGATGATTTGAATCACGCCGATCTTGGCTCAGAAGAAACGCTATTTCTGAAGAAATCTTGTACTTAGCCCGATGTTTTCTTAATGTACCTGTTTTTGAGGTTGAGAGGCGCTATCGCACCTTGTCCCTCGACTGTGCTCGGGGCAGATAAGCTGGGAGGTTTCACTGGTAGATCAGTGGCAGTGTGCAAAATGAACGAAGTCAGTACATATAAAAAGCAAGGTTCAGGCGCGGCGGATATGCGTAAAGATTTGTCTGTGGTGTTGCCTGTTTACAATGAGAGTGAGTGTATCAGGGCTGTGGTTGATGAGCTATGTGGGGTGCTTTCCGTTATCAAGGACTGCCCATATGAGATAATACTTGTTAATGATGGGTCAACCGATGACACTCCCCGTGTCTTGGCGGATCTGAGGAGCGCAAGTGCTCATGTCAGGGTGTTGACCTTGGTTCCGAATTCCGGCCAATCGGCGGCTTTCTCGGCGGGTTTCCGAAATGCGAGCGGTTCGGTGACTGTGGCTATGGATGCAGATGGGCAGAACGACCCGAATGATATACCAAGACTGCTGGAAGAGCTCAAGCAGTGTGACTGCTGTTGTGGTTACAGGGCTAACAGGAAGGACTCGTTTTCGAGAAGATATGGTAGTAAGCTGGCCAACTTTGTGAGAAACGCCGTGCTGGGTGAGTCTATTGTGGATACAGGCTGTTCGCTTAAAGCTTTTCGTACGGATCTGGTGAGAGATTTTCCTCCTTTGAACGGCATGCACAGGTTCATTCCGAGCTATCTTATGATGAAGGGTGCGGTCATCAGGCAGATACCGGTTAATCACCGTCCGAGAAAGCTTGGGACGAGCAAGTATACTAATATCGGCAGGCTGGCAAAGACGGTGTGGGATCTCATGGCGGTGAAGTGGATGAAGTGCAGATACCAAAAATATACATTGGAGATGGTATGAAGGAAATATTTCATGAATTCATGGTGGTACTCGGTCAGCCTATGGCGATAGTCGGCCTCGTCGGCCAGGCCGTGTTTTCCTCGAGATTCCTGGTGCAGTGGATAGTCTCTGAGAAGGAAAAGAAGTCGGTAATTCCAAACTCATTCTGGTTCCTGTCAATTGCAGGATCGGCCATGACGTTGGTGTATGCGATATGGCGCAGGGACCCTGTATTCACGCTTGCCCAGTCTTTCGGTATGGTTGTTTATGTAAGAAACATTATGCTGATAAGACAGCATAAAATTATGCAGGTGGGCTCTAATGGAATTGAAGTTTGAGCAAAAGCCGATAAGCCTGCTCCACATTATAATGCTAGCTGTCGTGCTGTGGGGCGGCGAGTATATCCGGCGTGAGCTCTGGGATCCTGACGAGGCACGTTATGCCTATGTTGCCCGGGAGATGAGCTTGAGCGGCAACTGGGCAGTCCCGCACAGGAATGAGGAAGCTTATTCCCATAAACCGCCTCTCATGTTCTGGATGATTAATGCCTTTTCCTTGTTCAACAGCGGACATATCAACCATGTCACTGCCAGGCTTCCAAGCCTTGTTGGCATGATAATGTGTCTCTGGGCCCTGGCGCGGCTGGCGCAAAGGTGGGATGGCAACAGGACTTCATGGCGCGCAGTGATCACTCTTGTTACGATGTATCTCATATGGCATGAAGGTGGCTGGGGAAGGACGGATGCTCTGCTTCTGGGTTTTGAGATGATGGCTCTCTATTTTCTGTTTACCAATGACGACCGGCCGTCTTTCTGGAGGCCTTTTGCCGCCTATTCGTGTATGGGACTGGCTATCCTGACCAAAGGGCCGGTTGGCTTTATAATTCCTTGGGGTGCATATTTTTTTGCTCTGCTTGCGTCAGATCGACGGGCTTTAAGAAAATGGCACTGGCTATGGGGGCCACTTGTGGCACTATTATTTCCAGCATTGTGGCTTGGCTGTGCGTGGTCTGCTGGTGCGCCGGAGCAGTATTTCAGGGAGATATTGATAAGTCAGCATACCGGCCGGATATCAGGGGAGCGGGGGCACTCGCAAAGTTTGTTTTATTATCTGATCTATTATCCTGTATCGCTGCTGCCGTGGGCTGTCTTTGTTCCGGCGATATTCATGTCGATGCGTAAAGCCGCGGCAGAAACGCAGAGCCTATGGCGTGCTATTACCTGGCGGCGTATGGTCGCCTGGATATTATTTGTTGTAATTTTCTTCAGCATACCTGGTGGCAAAAGGCACATCTACGTCCTTCTGGCATTTCCTCCGGCGGCGATGATGATCGCTTCTGCCTGGGACATTCTCGATAACCGGGCTGGCCGGATCTCCGCTAAAGTAGCAATTGCCCTGCTCATGCTGTTGGCAACTGCCGCGGTAGCTGCCGGTTGTCTTGTAAGCGTTCCTTTTGAGAAATTGCTTCTCGCTCCATTTGTCATATTAATGGTGGTCGGATCGCTCTTTCTTGCGCTCAAGCTTAAGGCAAAAGGCGTCAACGCTGAGTGGCTTTATTCCTTTGCGGCTATAGTCCTGGTTATGCAAATGTACGTCGGAGCATTCATTTATCCGGCTTTTAACAGCGTGAAAGTTCCTGTTGCGTTTTCGAAAATGGTCAAACAGGAGCTGACTCCAGAAGAGCGGCTGATTTATTTTAGAATGAATGGTGAAATCATTTCATATCATTGTGAAAGGATTGCAAATGTGTTTTACAATGATGCGGATCTGATCTCCGCCATGCAGAGCCGGAAGAAGGGTATTTTTGTTGCAGAGGAATATTTTTGGAACATGCTGAATCCCGAAACGAAGGCGATGCTGTCTACAAATACATTCAATGTAGGCAGTAAATCATTTGTTTGGGCAAGATTCAGCATGTGATATGGTTTGAAATAGCGTCTATCGTTTTGTACATTTTCGCATAGGTGCCCTTAAATTAACATAGGAGAAGAGTTATGAGGATGTTTCTGTACAGTTCTGCCTTAGTTATGCTGATTGCTGTTTGTCCGTCATCACAGGCTGGAGAAGGTTATGACGATACGCCGTTCCTGCCCGGCGGCAAATGGCGGGTTCACGATAAGAGCAGGCCGACTCCTGCAGTTGTGACGCCAGGTGAATTTAGCACGCAGGATAAGCAAGGGCAGGCGCCATCGGATGCTATAGTTCTTTTTGACGGCAAAGATCTTGCCAAATGGTCAGGCTCAGAGCAGATAAAGGAAAATGGTAAAGTTGTGGGCAGTAAAGAATGCGAAGCCCGCTGGAAGATCGAGAACGGCTACATGGAAGTCAATAAGACAGGTGACATAAAGACAAAAGAACCTTTCGGCTCCTGCCAATTGCATGTCGAATGGGCCAGTCCGGCTGAGGTTAAGGGCAAGAGTCAGGGCAGTGGAAACAGCGGTGTCTTCCTCATGGGTCTTTACGAGATCCAGATCCTCAATTCATACGAGAATGAAACTTATGCTGACGGACAGGCTGCCTCTCTTTACGGGTACAAGCCGCCGGATGTGAATGTGACCCGCAAGCCAGGCGAGTGGCAGACGTATGACATAATATTTGACGCTCCCGTATTTAAAGATGGCAAACTGGAGAAGCCGGCGTATGTCACGGTCATTCATAACGGCGTGCTGGTCCACAATCATATCGAATTGCTTGGCGCATCAGGCCATAAGAATGTCGGCAAATACAGCCCGCATGCCGAGAAGCTTCCACTGAAGCTGCAGGACCACAACAATCCTGTGCGCTACCGGAATATCTGGGTCCGCCCGCTAGCCTGAATTTCTCAAAGCATTTGAGAGAAATGCACCCTGCGGGTTTCGACGCCAACGACTTACTCTTTTCTGCATCTCCTGCTTCATTCCGCCTGTGGCGGAACGTTCATGTGCGTTTTTGCTGTGCCCTGCGTAGTAACGGGTAACTTGTCTTTCCTCTTTCTGGTTGCGGCCATGGGCCGCGTTAGGTTCTTTGTGGCAAAAATGTCTTCTGATATGTTGCTGGTTTTGACGGGGTCGTTCGCACAGAAGAATCGTGAAAACAATTGTCTCCGGCCAGTCCGGAGCGTATTATGCAAACAAAATTAAGAGCAGAGACCAACCAAGCTCTGCACCGTCCCAACAATCCTGCCGGATTGTTGTCCGGAAAGAGCCCACGTTCGGCTTTCAGGAAGATTGAATTCATCCAAACGATATGATAATTTTATTGGCAATCGGAGGAGTTGTTATGCAAAATGTAATGGAGAAACAGGAAGCACACAGACTGGTTGATCAAATGCCCCATAATTCAACGTGGGATGACCTAAT
>CAMCYG010000160.1 GCA_945883775.1 Victivallis vadensis | reverse complement strand
ATAAAGCGGAAGTGCTGGGCGTTAAGCAAAAAGCGTAAAATCCGCAGGGAATGCGGATTTTACTATGCCTTCGCAAGACTGATTTCTTGAGGAAGGGCGAAGCCTCCGGCTGAGCCGTATGCACATGATCACAGATGCGCCTTGGGCTGAACATCAGATATGACGGCCTAAAACCGGTTATAGCTAATAGCTGAAAACTATTAGCGCGATAAACGGTAGGATTTTACCATCATGGACACCAAATGGATCACAAAGCAGGCCTCCGGCAGGGATATAGGCATACTTGCATCTGAGACCGGGCTTCCTCGTTCTTTGTGCAGTATCCTTGCCGCGCGTGGATTTGATGACAGTCAGTCCATTGCTGATTATCTCAATCCCAGAATGAGTGCTTTGTCTGATCCGTTCACCATGCCGGGTGTGAAAAAATCCGCCGAACGTGTGGCCGCGGCTATCAGATCGAAACAGAAGATCCTCATCTATGGCGATTACGACGTCGATGGTGTAACCGCCACGACGCTGATGTATCGCGTTCTCTCGAGATGCGGGGCTGAGGTGCGGTATTTTGTGCCTGACCGGTTTGCGGATGGCTACGGCTTAAGCGAGGAGTCCCTGCTTAAGGCTCTGGAAGGTTTGCATACGGATCTTGTTATCACCGTGGATTGCGGTACATCTTCTTTTGACGCTGTCCGTAAGGCGACGGAGCTGGGGATTGACGTCATCGTCACTGATCATCACAAGCCTTCGGAGAAGCAGGCACCTGCTTATGCGTTGATAAATCCCAGCTTCCATGACGATGTCAATACCGTAAGCCTCTCGGGGGTAGGTGTGGCCTTCAAGCTTTGTCACGGTCTCATCAAAGTGGCGCGGGCGAATGGTGATGCTTTTGCAGGGGTTGATCTTAAGGATTATTTTGATCTGGTTGCGTTGGGTACAGTAGCTGATGTTGTAGAGATTTCCGGCGAGAACCGTGTATATGTCAAATATGGACTGGAACGGCTCAGTGCCACATCCAATATTGGTTTAAATGCGTTGATGCAAAGCGCCAAGGTTGAGGCGGCCCGTATCAGTTCGTATCATATCGGCTTTGTCCTTGGACCTCGTATTAATGCCGCAGGTCGTATGGGTAAGGCTGATCTGGCGATAAAATTGCTGCTTTCTGATGACCCAAAGGAGGCCTCGGAAATTGCGAAGAAGCTTGAAGAAATGAACATCGAGAGACGGTCAGTTGAAGAGAAGATTACAAAGGGGATTCATGCCGGCATAGAGGAGAATATCGCAGAGCTGGGCGCGTCAATAGTAGCCGCAGGCGACGACTGGCATGAAGGGGTCCTCGGTATTGTTGCCTCGCGCCTGACCGGACGGTATTACAGGCCTTCGGCTGTAATATCCTGCACAGCGGATGAGTGCAAGGGTTCCTGCCGGAGTATTGATGAGGTTGACATCTTCGAAGTGCTCAAAGGCTGTGGTGACCTGCTTCTGGACTACGGAGGGCATAGGCAAGCCGGCGGCTTCAGTATCAAACGCGGGCTGATATCGGAATTTAAGGCGCGCTTTGAAGACGGCTGTGCAAAGCAGATGACCGGTAAGCCCGCAAAAAGTATAAATATCGACGCCTGGATCCAGTTATCGGAGATTGATGACGAGCTTTACGAGGCGCTTTGCAGGATGGAGCCGTTCGGGCAGGGTAATGAGGAGCCGGTGTTTGCTGTGAAAGGCGTCGCGCTGAACGGGCCTCCGCGCATTCTTAAAGAAGCGCACGTAAAGATGTCGATATCAAGCGGGCGCAGATGCATAGATGCCATAGCTTTCAATATGGCGTATAAGAAAGTTCCGGATGGACCCATTGATATAGCATTCACGCTTGATGAGAACGAATATAACGGCAGAACTACTCTGCAACTGCTGGTAAAAGATTTCAGGGCATCTTCGCTTTAGATGACTTGTGCCATTCTCAGGTGTTCAGAATTCCCGTAGGGCGTAGCTCGTCGACGCCTGTCTTCTTATGTTCCCAGGTAGGGCGAACCACATTGCTATCAAGCTAAGGAGTTTATATTGAGAAATGCTGAAATTGAGCAAACTGTAGCGGCGCATGTGTCATGCGCCGGCGGAAAAGACCTAGAAATTTTGACAGAATGAACAAAATGTATCCTCTGATCCGTTGGATCCTATGGATCCAGAGGACAGAATTATTATTTCCTGCGGGCGCCGGCAAGCAGCGCCCCTTCTACATTTCGAGCATAGAACAACGTAATTCCGTATTCGGAACATTCGGAAATATGCTCAGCCTGATCGTTATGGTGGCCGGCTCTATCTTGCTTACGTGATTAAGCCCTGTGAAGCCCATGGGAACGGGCTCTTTACGACCCGCAGGGCGTAAGCCCCGTTGGGGCAACGCCCCTCACGGGTGTGAATATTCCACGCTTTGTGTGCAAACATCCTTCCTCCCTCAATTCCATCTTGATCTAAATCTTGCTTTAGTCTGCATGGCCTTTGTATATTCCGGAGAGGTAGGGCGAACCCTCTGGGTGAGCCGAATCTTCTGGGAAATGCGAAAATTGAACAAACTGTAGCGGCGCATGTGTCATGCGCCGGCAGAGAAGACCTGAGCTTGACACCAGCCGTCGCCAAAAGGCTATGGCCTGGCAAGCAAGCTCAGCTACAGTGAGGAAAGTTTTCTGTCTGTAGCGGCGCATGCTTGCCGGGCCGTAGTGCTTCGACGAGGGATGGTGTCATGTGCCGGCGGATTGCGATTACGATCACAATGTAAAGGCCAGATCTATCCGAAGGTAATGTTTTATGGCGGCAGTAATTTTAAAAAACGTTAAGAAGTCTTTCCCGGGCGGAGTGCAGGCTGTCAAAGATATATCGCTGGATATAAAAGACGGTGAATTCGTCGTCATAGTGGGACCATCCGGCTGTGGCAAGTCTACAACCTTACGGCTGATTGCCGGACTTGAAGAAATAACAGCAGGCGAGATATATATCGGCGGCCGGTTGGTCAACAATGTTCTTCCCAAGGACCGTGATATAGCGATGGTTTTTCAGAACTATGCGCTTTATCCGCATATGAGCGTCAGGGAAAATATGGAATTCGGGCTGCGGCTCAGGAAATACCCGGTTGAGGAGATAGCAAAAAGGATCTCTGATGCGGCTGATATTCTCGGGATAGGCGACCTTCTTGATAGAAGGCCTAAGGAGCTGTCTGGCGGTCAGCGGCAGAGAGTTGCCGTGGGGCGCGCAATAGTGCGCAAACCTGCTGTGTTTCTGTTTGATGAGCCGCTGTCGAATCTTGACGCGAAATTACGGGTGCAGATGAGGGTGGAACTTTCGCGTCTGCATACAGAACTCAAAACGACGATGATATACGTCACACATGACCAGGTGGAGGCCGTGACGCTGGGTGACCGGATCGTTGTGATGAAGGATGGCGTCGTCCAGCAGGTTGCTGGTCCTTTGGAGATATATGACAAGCCCGCCAACAGGTTTGTTGCCGGATTCATAGGCTCGCCACCTATGAATATAATCGCGGGATCAGTTGTGAAAGCGGCAAATGGGGCGACAGTGTTTGCCTGCGGTGTATTGCAGGCAGATGCCCCTGGTGTCCCATCCGGAGCTATTAGTCTTGGTGTCAGGCCTGAGGATATCAGCGTCAGGCCTGTCGATGGAGCAGACAGTGCAGAATTTATTGTAGATGCTGTAGAGCCGGTAGGCGCTGAATCCTATCTCTATCTGCGATCCGGTGATCTGCGGATCGTCAGCCGATGCGACAGGTCAGCTGCCATTCAGCAGGGGACTAAAGTTGCAATAACACTGAGCCAGCATAAACTGCACTTCTTTGATGGGCAAACGGGCGAGAGGATCATCTGTCCATCAGTATGATTCGGAAGATTTCTCTGTAGATTTTCTGCGTTCCCTGAAGAACTCCTGCAGCAGGATCTTGCATTCTTCTTCCAGGATGCCGGAGTGGACTTCGCACCTGTGATTCAGATTCTTATGGTTCAAGATGCTGAAGACGGAATCTCCTCCTCTTTTCGGATCTTTGACTCCAAAGACCACTGTTGGAATCCTCGCCAGGATGATAGCGCCGGCGCACATAGCGCATGGCTCTTTTGTGACAAACAGGGTGCAGCCGGTGAGGCGCCAGTCTCCGATGGCGGAAGCCGCCTGTGTGATAGCTAGAATCTCAGCGTGGGCCGTGGGGTCTTTAAGCTTTTCGACCTGATTGTATGCTTTGCCTACCAGCGAATGTTTTACAATATCGTCTTCTTTGACGCTTCTGATGATGATGCAGCCGGTCGGCGTTTCGCCGTCTTCATAAGCCTGCTCTGCCTGTCGGAGTGCGAGCTTCATATAACTTTCCATCATTGCTGTGTTCATTTATGCCTTTGAATATACACAACTGCCAGGTTGTCTTCAATCTTG
>CAMCYG010000159.1 GCA_945883775.1 Victivallis vadensis | reverse complement strand
GTTGCAAACAAAGTCTTTGCCTTTACCTTGGCATTGTCGTGCAAATATTCCGCAACAGCCCATGCGATGCTGATCCCGTCGAACGTGCTCGTGCCTCGCCCAATCTCGTCGAGCACAATCAGGCTTTTTGAAGTGGCATTATTAAGTATATTCGCAGTCTCCTGCATCTCCACCATGAATGTACTGCGACCACGCGCCAGATCATCGCTGGCACCCACTCTGGAGAATATCCGGTCCACCACGCCAATATTGGCTTCCTTGGCAGGAACAAACGCGCCTATCTGCGCCATTATCACAATGAGTGCGACCTGTCTGATATAAGTCGATTTTCCAGCCATGTTAGGACCGGTGATTATCATTATCTGGCTGTCAGTACAGTTGAGAGTTGTATCATTCGGCACAAATCTCTCCGCATCAGGCATCTGCTCTACCACTGGATGTCGGCCATCCCTGATTACCATCACATCACCGTCCGTGATTACAGGTCTGACATATCCCAGCGCCAGGGACCTGTCTGCCAGCGCGGCCAGGGCGTCAAGACATGCCAAAGCATCTGCGGTCTTCTGTATGACATCTGTCCTATCCACAACCTGCTTTCTGATTTCAAGAAACAATTCATATTCCAGGGCAACAGCTTTGTCATGAGCTCCAACAATCTTATTCTCATATTCCTTGAGTTCAGGGGTGATGAAACGCTCGGCATTAACCAGCGTCTGTTTTCGCGTGTAATCCGCAGGCGCATGATCTGCCTGGCCCTTTGAGATCTCAATATAATAACCGAACACACTATTGTGCCTGACTTTAAGCGTCTTGATCCCAGTCCTGGCCTGTTCTTTGACCTGGTATTCGGCAAGCCAGTTACGACCTGCAGTGGCCGAACCTCGGAACTCGTCGAGCTCTTTATGAAAACCTTCCCTAATGATCCCGCCCTCTTTGATGCTGATCGGCGGCTCATCAATTATAGAAGTCCTGATCGAGGAAACTGTCTCAGGCAGCGGCGTTATATCAGACGCAAGTTCAGCAAGCAGTGGATCGCCGTGCCCTCCAATGATCTTCATAACCGCAGGAATCGCCTCAAGCGACTGGGCTATGGCGTTCATATCACGCGCATTGCCTCCGACTGTTCCTATCCTTGCAATAAGCCGTTCAAGATCCCTCACCTGCCCCAAAGATTCCGTCAGGTCTTTCAGAAGCATGCGGGTCTTCATCATCTTCTCGATGCAATCCTGCCGGGCTTTTATCTTACTGATATCCGTGAGCGGCCTGAGCACCCAGTCCCTAAGCTTTCGAGCGCCCATCGCTGTCCGGGTCACATCGAGCACTTTCAAAAGAGAAACACCCGTCTCTCGTCCCCTGCCGCCGACAATATCAAGATTGGATAACGTCGATTCATCAAGCACAAGGAATTCAGCAGAATCTCTGACTTTAAATGACCTGATGTGACCTGTCTCGCGATGCAGATCCTCCTTCACGTAGTGAAGAATGGCACCTGCTGAACATACTATTACATTACGACCTGTGCATCCGAATCCATCAAGAGAATGAACATTGAAGTGCCGTACCATCTTCTCATGAGCTGAACCGAAATCAAAAGTCCAGTCCGCACATGGACTGACCTGCATCGCAGACACGGAGCCAAGGATGGACCGGATGTCAGAATCCTTTGCCTGCGTCTCAGCCACAACGCATTCCGCAGGGCTGAACTTGGTGATGTTTTCGCGGACTACAGAAGCGTCTTCCGACTCCTCACCCCAGAACAGACCGGTCGAAAGATCCAGCATCGTAAGTCCATACGTCTTTCCGGACCTGTAGACACACGCCAGGAAAAGGTTGCGGTTGTACTCGAGAGTGGAATCAGACGTCGCCGTTCCTGAAGTAAGGATGCTGGTGACCTCGCGTCGGACGATCCCCTTCGTCATCGCAGGGTCTTCCATCTGCTCGCAGATTGCGGCTTTCTTTCCGGCTCTGACCAGTTTCGAGATGTAACTCTCCAGCGCATGGAAAGGCACACCGCACATCGGGACCTCATTGCGTTTGGTCAGCGCGATACCCAGAATAGGCGCAGCCTGCACCGCATCTTCGAAAAACATCTCGTAGAAATCGCCAAGCCTGAAAAGGAGGATTACGCCGGCAGGGAGATCGCCCTTAATCCTGCGGTACTGCTGCATCATAGGTGTAAGATTGTCAGCCATTCAGGCGCAGAAATTAGCAAACTCCGGACAAAATGGACAATGCTATTTTCTTGGGAAGGCCATCGTTACCTTGCATGCTGGATAACCAGTGCACCCGAAGAACTGCTCCCCAGCACAAAGTCGCTGATAAAAGAGATCCTTACCATGCAACAACGAGCCGAAAAAAATAGTTGCGTTGCTCTATTCTACACAGGCAATATATTTCCTGCGGCAAGTTCCTTGAAGAAAGTTTTTAACGGAAATATGCGCAATGGTCCGTCTTTTAGTTCAGTTTCGCCGGTATATATCCCATACCCGGCCTGTAAGCTACCATCAGCCATAAGCATTTTAAGCGAAGATCCATAATTGCTTTTCCAGGTAGTCGAGGCTTTTACTTCAAATCCAGCTGCATATTCACCACGATTCCAGACGAAATCAATCTCGCTGCCGCTGGGTGTACGCCAATACGAGAGTTGGCCGCCAGTTTGTTGTACCGCCATGGCAGATCGCAACTCATGCAGAATCCAGGTTTCCAGCAGAAAACCACGCTCAGATCCATCCAAAGGCTCCCTTAAGCGGCCAGCAACAGAACGAACCACTCCCGGATCGAAGAAATAGAACTTGGAAGCGGCCACCTCTTTTACTTTGGCACGCTTGCGCCATGCCGGCAGCCAGAAACCTATCAGCGTATCTACCAATATGGAGAAGTAACCCTGTACAGTTGGCCTGGCTACTGCGGCATCACGTGCTATTCCAGCTACATTGACAATCTGCCCATTCATCAACGCAGAAACTTCCAGAAAACGTGTGAACGATTCCAGATTCCGAACCAATGCCTCTTGCTGGATCTCCTGCCGGATATAATTCGCAACATACGCATCCAGAATATCGACAGCATTATCGGATTCAGCCTGAACCTGAGGAAGCAATCCATATTTCAGAACATTATCCAGATCATAGTGGTAGTCCAGTTCAACTGCGGTAAGTGGAAAAAAACTGCGATTAATCACACGGCCAGCAAGCAGATTAGCATCCATCTGTTTCAATTTCCGGGCACTGGATCCGCTAAGCGCAAACCGGTAGGCTTGCCCATGTTCTGTAATCAACGCATGCACCTCATTCAACAAGAACGGTAGTCGCTGAACTTCATCCACAACAATCCAAGTCCCCTTCGGTAAAGCCTCGATTTCTTGACGAAACGAATCCGGCTGTCGCATTAAAGAAAGGAATATCTGAGTTCGTAATAGATCAAACCACTTACCATCTGGAAGAATATGCTTCAACCATGTAGTCTTGCCCGTTCCACGTGGACCAAACAGAAAGAACGAATGCTTAGGCAAAGACATTAATCGTGTATACATTGCCAGCAGATTAACGGCAAATATGCCAACTGTCTATACAAATATTAGATTTTGGGGCCGCGAAAGTGGAAAACTATCGCAAATATGGCCGATTGGCAAGTGAGGTCTAGACATCTAAACTTATTGGGCAACCTATTCATCATTAGGGGGTTACTCCTCATAACTGACGTTATTCTGCATCCCTTGGTGCAAAATTAACTTTGTAAGACTTTGCCTGACAGACAGCTCTCTCTGCTTATGCTAAATATCGAGTATTATGAATGACCATATATTTGATTTCAGCAATTCAGCCGACCCAACAAACCAGGATAAATCGAAAATGGAGAAACAAGTCGAGATCATCATCGACGACAGAGAACGGCCATCCGGCATTTGTGAACTGCTTCAAGCCAGCGACACGATGAAGGTTACGGTATCCAGACTGCCGCTGGGCGACTATATGTTGAATAACAAAGTCCTGATCGAACGTAAGACTCTGCAAGATCTGGCCATATCAATTGCCGACGGCAGATTGTTCACTCAGGCTTGCCGCCTTGTCGAATCGAAATATCATCCGCTCATCATAATAGAAGGCACTTCCGTTCCGGCGAGCGGCATGTCACGAGAGTCGATCCAAGGCGCATTGATAACTCTGACGCTTATCCTGGGCATTCCCTGTCTGCGCTCATTCGATACCGCCGACACAGCCAACCTCATCAGGTATATAGCCGGTCAGATCAATCGCGACATAAGGAAATCCATACATAGACATGGTTACAGACCCAAGCGGAGACGAAAACTACAGCTTTACATCCTGCAGGGCCTGCCTGGAATAGGTCCGTCAAAAGCCGAACAACTGCTTGCCACCTTCGGCAGTGTGGAAGCTGTCTTCAATGCAAATGCTGATGCATTGGCAACCGTTCCATGTATAGGCGAGAAAACCGCAGCAGCGCTCAGAGATATCATCGGGCCAGATCA
>CAMCYG010000158.1 GCA_945883775.1 Victivallis vadensis | reverse complement strand
TCGCCGGTCGAGGTGCGAATCCACAGCTCCGAGATGCCGTCTTTGTAATCATCTGACTTGCTTTCCAGAGGGTTGACAATCAGTACGATCGTGCCTTCTTTGTCGGCTAGATGTCTTTCAACCACTTTGTATCCTTTGTTTCGTAAGTTGCCAGCCGTGTCGATGGGCGTGACTTTTCCTGTCTCGATATTTGCCAGCCAGTCGACATAAAGACTGCCAATTAATTCACGATCCTGCCCTCCTTGCGCGGCTATTGCATAAGGATACTTAACGTGGGTTATCTGGAAGTGGCCCTGATTATGTGCCCATTTCCTGTTGTTTTCGCTTAGCAGTATTTTAGTCTTTCCTGTCTTGATGTTGTGCTGGCCGATAATATTTCTATCTCTGATGTATTTTTGGGTCCCTCCATCGGGGAAAGCTGCCATGCCTTGCGCCTGCTTATAGACCGTGTTCTGATAGCTGAATATTACATTGTCATCATTCATCAACATTGCGCTGACGAATGCGCTCTGGTCTTTGCTGGGTCCGTATTGGCATCCGGCGGAAAAAACACAGCATAGAAGGGATAACTTTATCATATTTGCCAGTTTGTCGCATGTCATGTCTGCCTCCTGTCGTTCTTATTGTTCGATACTGGATGACGAAGATCGGACGGGGTTCGGCCGAACTTTCTTCTGTAGCAAGTGGCGAAATACTGGCTGGAGCCGAATCCGGATGCCAGGGCGATTTCGGTGATCGACTTATCCGTGTGACTGGACAGTAGGTTGTTGGCGTGACTAAGCCGGCATGAGTTCAGGTATTTCATAGGGCTTTCGTTGATCGTCTCCCTGCATCTTTCCACAAAGAATGTTGTTCCTACATGACAATGTTCGGCCATTGAGATAAGGGTCCAAGGTTGAGCGCATAGACCCTCATTCTTCTCGAGTTCGATGAGGAATTGCAGGATTGCCTCGCGGGACGCTTCTGTGGATGGCTTTTCGTCAGGTTTTATACCACTAAAATTCTTCAACAGCTCAAGAAGTAAGTCGTTGATATATACTGCAATCGCCGAGAACCTGTACTGGCTTTTTGATGTTACTGCGCTTGATAGAGATTTGAATATCTGGCGTATGCCCGGTGAAGTGCTGATGATTACAGCTTTCTTTCCGCTCAGTATTTTTGTCAGCCGTTGTAGGTCATTTCTGCCCAGTATGACCCACTTGGGCCATTTCCAAGTCTGATTTTTCTTGCGGACAGATAGGTCGATGATGAGCCAATGGAGTTTGCCGGGTCCGATGTTCGGATTCCCTAGTTTGTGCTTTTCCCAGGGTCTAGTTACGGTGAGGTTGCCAGCTTGTATCTTGTATTTATTGTCATTTACGATGAAGTGCATTGATCCGGTTTCCAGAAACACAATTTCCAAACCTTCGTTTCTGTGAGATTCCAGACCCCAGCCCGGTGCTCCTTTGGCGTTCCACCAGCCTATACTGCTCAAGCCGGTGAGAGTGTCCTTCGGTAGTTTTTCGCCTGGGTAGTTTCCATTGGTCAAGGCGTGCAATTCAATGAGACCCGTTTTGGCGGCTTTGATCTGGGGCTTGCAGGAGTCTATCTTAAAAGTCGCATTCCCTGATTTGAACAGTGGTTGCGAGGGTCGGTTTTTTGCGACATGATTTTTCATTATATGTATAAAAACGAACGTTGTGCAGAATTGAACGTAATTCGATGCTTTAATATAATAAATTACTTATCAGTTCAATATTTGTTTATTACTAAACATAACGGAGATGCCTTAATCATCGCTCCGGAAGAATGAAGCAAAGTCTGCCAAACAGGCTTACTTTGCAAAGGAGAAGACATATATGGAATTCAATGCGTTAGATTGGCTAGCGGTAGGATTATATCTTGCGGTGGTAGCAGGTATTGGGGCCTGGGCTGGGCTTCGGCAAAGGAGCGCAAAGGAGGAGAAGGGGCGTGAATATTTTCTTGCCGGCGGCCATCTCAACTGGGTTGTCATAGGCCTGGCATTGTTCTCTACGAATATCTCGACGGTCCATCTTGTCGGTCTTGCTGAAGAAGGATACAAGAATGGGTTAGCGTGTGGTAATTTCGAGTGGATGGCTCCATTCACGCTGATTATTCTGTCGTTCTTCTTTGCGCCATTTTATATACGTACGAGAGTCGCGACCCTGCCTGATTTTCTTGAGATGCGATATTCACGCGGATGTCGTAACTGGCTGGCTATTATTTCTATGCTGTCTGCAATTGTCGTGCATATCAGCTTCGCTCTGTATGCAGGTGCAACTGTATTGCACGGGCTGTTCGGGATTCCTGTCTATAAAAGTCTCATAGGACTTGGCATTCTCATCGCGTTCTACACATCTTTTGGAGGGTTGATGGCTGTTGTGGCGGCGGAGTCTGTGCAGACCATTGTGCTCCTTGTTGGTGCAATCTGTCTGACCTGCTTCGGCCTGTTCGAAGTCGGTGGTTGGGATGCGCTCAAGGCTAATGTGGACCCGGTTAAGATGACAATCCTCAGGGCCGAGGGAGATGCTTCCAATATGCCATGGTATGCCATCTTGCTTGGTTACCCGATCATTGGCATATGGTACTGGTGTACTGATCAGACGATTGTTCAGCGGGTTCTGGGCGCTAAAGATGAGAACCATGCCAGGGTGGGTCCGTTGTTTGCCGGCTTTCTCAAAATACTGCCGGTGTTTGTTCTGGTTCTGCCAGGTCTGATCTGCGCCGCACTTGTGAATCAGGGCAAGATCCCTGAGTTGACAAGCACCAAGGACACTTTTGTTGTGCTGGTCAGTCACCTCCTTCCTGCCGGACTCAGGGGTTTAATGGCCGCGGCACTGATGGCGGCGATAATGGGCGCGGTGTCTGGTGCTATGAATTCCATAGCCACGTTGTTCTGTTATGATCTCTATAAACAGCTTAAGCCTGATACGAGCGATAAAAAGCTTATTTTTATTGGTCGGACGGTGACTTGGGTCGGGATGCTGCTTTCTATTGCGTGGGCCAGCCAATTGGATAAATTTGCTTCAGTATTTCAGGGTATTCAGACGGTGATATGTTACATCGCTCCTTCGCTTACTGTTGTCTTTGTCGCTGGCGTCTTTTGGAAGAAAGCAACGGCTCGTGGCGCATTTGTTACATTAGCCAGCGGGTTTGCGCTGGGTGTAATTGTTTTCTTTCTCGATTTTTTCAAAGCGCAGACAGGTTGGAATATCAACTTCATGATGGCCAGTTTCTATCTTGCAGTGGTTTGCAGTGTTGTCATGGTGATTACGTCTATGGCGTTTCCCCGCGCGTTGACTGCGAAGCAGGCGGCGCTGGTTTGGGCTAATCCCTGGGCGTCGTTGAGTGAGCCGGGCTGGAAGGGGCTGGGTAATTACAAGTTCCTTGCGGTTCTGCTGATATTGACAATGGGTGTTCTTTATTATCTGTTCAGGTAGATTCAGGATCTTAAGGAATGGGCATATCTTTTTAAGAAAATAAGAGTCGTTTTACACCGGCTATTTGGTTTGCGGGCACAGCCAGTATTATAAAGGAGGATCTGTATGAAATTGTTGAATGTGGTTCTCTGTGTTGTATTCCTTGTCGTCATGTGTGGATGTGCCTGTCCCTGCAAAAAGTTCTGTCAGCCGGAGGTTGCGAGATATGCATGGGTTGCTGGCCTGAAAGCGGAAAGGGCCGATTATTACAAGAAACTCCATGCCAATCCATGGCCGGCAGTATCAAAAAAGATAACAGAATGTAATATCAGGAATTACTCTATTTATGTCAGGGAGATTGAAGGTAAACTCTATCTTTTTTCTTACCTTGAATATATTGGCAAAGATTTTGATGCTGATATGAAGAAGATGGCCGCTGATCCGGAAACGCAGAAATGGTGGAAAGAGACCGATCCCTGTCAGGCTCCACTGCCCGACGCTCTGGCGAAGAAGGGAATCTGGTCGGATGTGACAGAGATTTTTCATCAGAGATAAGCAGGAGATCAAATATTAGGCTGAGGCTGATAGGAGGAAAAGGAAGATGAATTCGAGAGAACGTATTATAGCGGCAATCGAGCATAGACAGCCGGATAAAGTGCCCGTTGATCTGGGGGCTACACCGAGCTCCGGAATTTCCGCGACTGCGTATGGAAATCTGAAGAAATATATGGGAATCAACTCAGGGCATACACGTCTTTACGATGTAGTTCAGCAGTTGGCGCAGCCAGAGGATATCGTAATAGATAAGCTCAAAATAGATGTCATAGATGTCGGCCGCACATTTAATGAGATGGATTCCGACTGGTACGATATCGCTCTGGCCGACGGACAAAAGGCTCAGTATCCGAAATGGTTCCAACCCGAAAGACAGGCAGACGGATCATATGTGGCGACGAATAAAGAGGGGCTGGACATAGCGCATATGCCAGCAAATGGCACGTTCTATGATCAGTCCCATTTCCCGTATATCGATGGCTATCCGACTGATTACAAGAATCTAGGCGAAGCTATGAACAAAGTTCTATGGCAGGCTTTGGCGCATAGTCCGTGGGATAGTGCCAGTGACCCTGAGTTCTGGAAGAAGCTGCGTGCGCGTGCGCTTGATATGCGCCAGAAGTCAGACAAGGCGCT
>CAMCYG010000157.1 GCA_945883775.1 Victivallis vadensis | reverse complement strand
TTCGCAGTGACGCTGACTTTGTCCTCACCGCGGTTAAACAATCCTGCGGCAGTCGAGCCATCTTCCATTTCCTTTGACCATACTTCCGTATCGCCATTCTGTGATCTTCTTGCAGCCTGCTGTCCAAGCGGGTCCTGGTTGACCTCCAGAACTTCATCATTTGTCAGCAGACTGAGAGTAAAATCATCCAGCCTGGTCAAATCGCAACCCACTAGCAGTGGCGCGCAAAGCAGACACCAGAGAGTTATATGAGTATACTGTTCATTGGGCGTAAGCCGCGTAGGATGCAGATTGGGGCCCCAACCTACATTGCCAACAACGAGCATATCAGGATCATTCCAATTACCGGGCTTTGCGTAAGATTCAAGCCCGTTCTGAGAGAAACCCAGCCACGACACACTTTCCCATGTGTCAGTGATATCGCCCGTTGTTCTCCATGAATTACCGCCTGCTTTATCGCCCCAGGTCGAAACATTACCAATACCATACTGGCACAGGTTGTAAAGTATATCCCTTTTCTGCACTCTCAAGGCATCCCGCATCGAAACATAAGGTTTCATAAGCTCGCCGATACTTTTATCCTTTGAAATCATATCATAGGAGCACAAGTCGTATTTGAGATAATCGAACCCCCATTCCGCATACAACTCAGCATCCTGAAGCTCATACTTGTAACCACCAAGACAGCCACCGCAGGTGAGCGGGCCTGGCGAGCTATAGATTCCAGCCTTCAACCCCAACGAATGGATCTCATTACACAAGCCTCTCATATCAGGGAACCTGGGATTAGGGATCATCCTACCATTCTCATCACGTCCTCTCCCCTGTAATGTCAGATCCTTTGATCCGGGTTTCACTGTCCAATAATCATCTATATTAATGTAGGTCCAGCCGTGATTAATAAGCCCTTTCTGCACCATAGCATGTGCAGCGGACTCGACTTTATCCTGACTCACATCATGCGCGAAACAATTCCAACTATTCCACCCCATTGGAGGGGTAAGCGCTAACTTATCACCGATGATGATCCTCAGATCTCTTTCGGCCCTACCGAGCGAGTTTTCTAATGTCAACCTGACATTATACGTGCCTTTCTTATTAACCACACCTGTGATAAACCCATTCGCCGCATCAAGTTTTAAACCGTTCGGCAGTCCATTTGCGAAAAACCTCATCGGCCTGTCACCCGTTGCCGCAATGGCAAACATAAAAGGATTGCCAGGTCTGGCGCCAAACACCCTGGCACCGTTGATTCGAGGTGTTGATGGAGCATTAGGCGTCAAGATTACAGCATCTTCCTTCATAACTGCACGTCTTTCTGTTTCTCCTTTAGGCTCACCTGTTCCATTTCAGACCGCTATTTAAGCCTTTTACTATAGCTCAGCGCTCGCAAGGCACTCAAACATTAAATCGCATCGCGAAAAGGTTTTTTCATTGAAAACAAAATCAGGTTTAATGATAATGGGCCCCACTTTCATAATTATTAAGGGGAGAATCATATGGGCGGTTTCTTTGGTGTTGCTTCCAAAACTGATTGTGTGTCTGACCTTTTCTACGGCACTGATTACCATTCCCATCTTGGGACAAAACGCGGCGGCCTGGCTACTATCCATGGAACAAGCATTACCCGGTATATTCACGACATAACAAATGCTCAATTCCGGTCGAAGTTCGAGCATGACGTCCAAAAACTGAAAGGGCGGTATGGCATCGGGGTCATAAGTGACTACGAAGATCAGCCGCTAATCATCGGCTCGCATCTTGGCCAATACGCAATTGTCACCGTCGGCATAATCCAGAACATAGCCGAACTAGCAAAAAAAGCCTTCAGTAAACGGACCACTCATTTTTCAGAAATGTCAGGGAACGAGATCAATCCCACAGAACTAGTCGCAACACTTATCAATCAGGAAGCCAGCTTCGAAGAAGGTATCCGCAATGTACAGCAGGAAATCAAAGGATCATGCTCGATTCTTCTATTGACAGAAAAAGGCATTTACGCGGGCAGAGACAAGCTTGGACGGACGCCTGTAATTCTCGGAAAAAAAGACGGTGCGTTCGCCATAACAATGGAAACCTGTGCGTTTCCGAACCTCGACTTTGAGATAGAAAAAGATCTGGGACCCGGCGAAGTTGTTTTCATTAACGAAAACGGATACGAGCAGTTAAAGCCTCCTCACAAGAAGATGCAAATATGTTCATTCCTCTGGGTATACTACGGCTACCCTGCTTCGAGCTATGAAGGAATCAATTGCGAGGATGCAAGGAACAGATGCGGCTGCGCATTAGCAAAGAACGACACAGAGAAACCAGACATAGTCGCAGGCATTCCGGATTCAGGCACGGGACACGCCCTTGGCTATGCGATGCATTCGGGTATCCCTTACAAAAGACCATTCGTCAAATATACTCCGACCTGGCCGCGCAGTTTCATGCCGCAGGATCAGAGCACCAGAAATCTTGTCGCGAAAATGAAGCTCATCCCGGTTAAGGATCTTATCAAAGGGAAAAAGATACTTTTCTGCGATGATTCTATAGTGAGAGGAACGCAACTGCAGGACATCGTTAAACGGCTATATGACTACGGTGCAAAGGAAGTGCACATGAGGCCGGCATGCCCACCACTCGTCTACCCGTGTAAATTCATCAACTTCTCCCGTTCTAAATCAGTAATGGACCTGGCGACCAGAAAAGCTATTGAAACCATGGGAGGCTGCAATGAAGCCGATCTGGCTCTCTATGCAAACCCCGACACCGATCAATACCAGACAATGGTTGATACGATAAGAAAACGACTCAATCTGACTTCCTTGAAATACCAACGTCTGCCGGACCTTGTGGCGGCCATTGGCCTGCCAAAAGAAAGCCTCTGCACACACTGCTGGGATGGAGCTGAATAATGAATAAAATACTATACAAAACTGAATTATCGCCTGATGTTTTCCTCATGAGAGTTCATGCGCCGCTGATAGCGCAGGAACGTAAGCCGGGTCAGTTCATAATAATACAGATCGACACAAACTTTGGAGAAAGGATACCACTGACCATAGCTGATGCAGACACGGCAGAGGGATCCATCACGATTGTTTTTCAGGCCGTAGGGAAGACTACACATAAGCTGGCAGATCTTAATGTCGGCGACAAGATAGATAATCTGCTCGGCCCTCTGGGCCAGCCGACGCATATTGAGAAATTCGGGACTGTAGTATGCGTAGGAGGCGGAATAGGCGTTGCCCCACTGCACCCAATTGCGCAAGGCATGAAGAAAGCCGGCAACAAGCTCATCACCATCATCGGAGCCAGAAACAAAAACTTGGTTATCCTGGAGAAGGAAATGAGAGCCATCTCCGATGAGCTGATCATCTGCACTGATGACGGCTCATATGGGATGAAATCACTTGTTACTGCACCTCTCAAGGAACTCTGCGAGAAATTGCCAAAACCCGACATGGTTGTTGCCATAGGTCCGCCTATAATGATGAAGTTTTGCGCAGAAACAACGCGACCCTACGGCGTACCTACTGTCGCATCGCTGAACACAATAATGATTGACGGAACCGGCATGTGCGGCGGCTGCAGGGTGACAGTTGGCGGTAAAACCAAGTTTGTCTGCGTCGATGGTCCCGAATTCGATGCTCATCAAGTGGACTTCGATAACATGATGAAACGCCTTGCCTCTTACAGGAAAAAAGAAGATGAAGCACACAAGCAGTGCCACCTTGAACAGGAAATGAAAACCAGAAAGATGATAAGCTGATATGAGCCACAAAGGACCGACTGAACTACAGCAGGAAGCGACTGTTTTGCTTGCCAATATCAAGACTAAGGCCACGTTGACGCCCAAAGACCGGATGGCTATCCCGATGCAGGAAATGCCGACGCAGGACCCTACCGAACGGCGTAAGAACATGAGCGAGGTTGCCTTGGGATATTCAGCCGAACAATGTATTGTCGAGTCTGCCCGTTGCCTGCAGTGCAAAAACGCGCCCTGCATCAATGGCTGTCCCGTTAAGATAAATATCCCGGCTTTTCTAAAAGCAGCGGCTGAGGGGGACTTCCTTAAATCAGTAAGCATCATAAAAGAAAACAGTCTTCTCCCTGCAGTTTGCGGACGGGTATGCCCACAGGAATCACAGTGCCAACTTCACTGCACGGTCGGGAAAGCGCTGAAAAATGTAGATCTGTCCGTTTCAATTGGCCGTGTGGAGAGATTCGTGGCTGACTGGCAGACGGCTAACGGCAAGAACAGCAAGCCGGATATTAAGCCGGACACCGGCAAGAAAGTCGCAGTAATTGGCACCGGTCCGGCCGGAGTAACAGTAGCAGCAGACGTAAGAAGGGAAGGACATTCCGTTACCATTTATGAGGCATTTCATAAACCTGGCGGAGTACTCGTCTACGGTATCCCTGAATTCAGACTCCCGAAGACGATCGTTCAGCACGAAATCGATTACCTTAAGTCCATGGGTGTCAGAATTGTGAATAATTATGTCGTAGGACGGACCAGAAAGCTATCAGACCTCTTGGATAAAGACGGATATGACGCGGCCTTCATAGGAGTCGGAGCCGGATTGCCAAAGTTCATGGAAATCTCAGGAGAGAACCTGGTTGGAGTTTACAGCGCTAATGAATTCCTGACCAGAGTCAACCTGATGAAAGCCTATGATTTCACTAACGCCGACAC
>CAMCYG010000156.1 GCA_945883775.1 Victivallis vadensis | reverse complement strand
GAGTGCGGTGGCTCGACACCGCTTTTCTCAGTGCAGCCTCGGCTGCGCACAATCCGCGAGCCGAGGCTCGCTACACAAAGCGGCGCCAAGTCGCCGCACTCCATATTTTCAGCATTTCTCAATATAAGCTCCTTAGCTTGATAGCTATGCGGTTCGCCCTACCTTTTAGGAATTACGATAGGGAGAAACCTCCGGCCGAGCCGTCTTCTTGCTTGCTGTCTTGATGGGGCGCGATAAGGAAAATGCTGACTAGATTTCCTCCAGCAGTGCGGACAGTTCAGCAAAATCTCTGACAGTCCAGGTAGCTTTATGCGGCGAGCGCATGGCTTCCTCGTAAGTCGATATTCCGGTGAGGATCAAAGCTGTTCTGGTGCCTGCGGTTATTCCCGCCGGAATATCGGTGTCGACGTTGTCTCCGATGGCGATGACTTCGTTCTTGTTCATGCCAAGCTTCTGTAATGCCATTTCGAAAATAATACCTTCCGGTTTTCCAATCATCAGCGGCTTGACTGCAGAGCCTGTCTCAACTGCAGCAATTATTGCTCCTGTTCCTGGCGATATGCCGTCTTCCATCTTGAGCCCGCGGTCGGGGTTGGAGGCGACGAACTTTGCCCCCTTGAAGATCAGCGAACATGCTTTCTTGAGTTTGGCATAGTTGAACTCCCTGTCGAAGCTGACTATGACATAGTCCGGATTGACATCGTTTAGCGTGATCCCTTCTTCTTCCAGGGCGAGCCGCATGCCTTCTTCGCCGATGTAATAAGCGCTACCTTTCTTGAGATAGCGCGCTGTGGCCTGAGCAGCGGTTAGGACGTCGTCTGTTTCACAAGGAATTTTGAAAGAACGGAGCTGGTCTCGGATTTCTTCCGGTGGTCGGTTTGCGCGGTTGGTGACGTAAAGGATTCGAATGCCCTTTTTCTGGCATGTCTTGATGAAGTCGCATGCGCCAGGCACCTCGTCTTTCCCGTAATACACGGTGCCGTCCAGATCCATTAATATGCCCTTGATTTGCATGTGCCTATGTATAGCTGACGTCGTGATTTTCTGCAATCCAAGAAAGCACGGCTCGTCAGATGCCTCGCCTTGCCATACGCCGGAAAGGTAGGGAGAAGCCTCTGGCTATCAAGCTAAGGCGTATATATTGAGAAATGCTGAAATTGAGCAAACTGTAACGGCGCATGCATGCCAGGCCGTATTGCTTGGACGAAGGATGGTGTCATTCGCTTGCGGAAAAGACCTGAGCTTGACACAAGCTCAGCTACAGTGAGGAAAGTTTTCCTGTTTGTAGCGGCGCATGTGTCATGCGCCGGCGAAAAAGACCTGGATTTTTTGACAGAATGAATCCTCGGATCCGCCCTCAGGTCCATAGACCTTATGGGCCGAGGATTGGGTCCTATGGATCCAGAGGACAAAATGTACATAAATTATCCCTAGCTTGATAGGTCTCTGCCGAGCCGTCTTCATTTAGTCATGTCTGATCGCGGGTCATACTACTATTCGTCAATTTCTTGCATTTTTTCACAGAATCGCCGACTTGTCCCGACCGTAGCGCTTTGGCGGAGGCGGATCAGGGGATCCAGCCGTCGCTCAAGGAGCTATGGCGGACACTGTCGGCTCCTACCTCCGGATGTAGGAGCCGCAACCCTTTGCGGCGATCTTTGGTTGCTGCCCTCATGGGCCGCGCTAGGTTCAGAGACGTGCTGGTCTCGCCAGGTTCTTAATCAGCCTTGCCTGTTTTGGAAATGCCTTGAGGAGTTTGTCCCTTTTGCCCATCTCGAAATCAGCGAAATCAAAGCCAGGCGCTACTGTGCATCCGGCGAGCGCAAATGCTTTCTTGTCGGCAAGCTCAGCCGCGAACCAGTTTCCGGCTGTCACTGCGCATTGCGGGTTGGTATGCCCGACGATGATCCTTTTGTATCCGTCTTTCGGGCTGAGCACGTGAATTATGATATTGCATCCATCGTAATGATGCCAAAGCTCGTCCGACTTTATCCTGTGGAATCCGGAGAAGTCATCGCTTTCAAGCAGATAGTAGATTGCAGTTGAGAACGGTCGACTGCCGGTAAATCGGCGGGGCAGGGCAGAATGTCCTGTTGCTTCCTTGGAACGGTATGTTTCCCTGAAGTATCCGCCTTCAGGGTGTCGCTTGAGTCGAAGTTTCTTAATCCAGTTCTTAGAGTTCAAAAAGATTACCCGGGTTAATGCTGAAATCAGGATCGAAAGATTTCTTTAATGCTTTCATCTCGCTTATGCCTTTTTCACCGTACATGGCTTTAAGCAGAGCGACTTTGATTTTACCGACTCCATGCTCTGCTGAGACCGTTCCTCCTAAATGGACCACCTGTTTTGCCCATTCTAGAATCTGCATCTTGCCGGAATCGAATTCGGCCTTATTGCGCGGGAGTATATTCACATGCACATGGCTGTCGCCAATATGCCCGAATATTACGTACTCGTGCCCGCTTTTTGCCATGGCGGCGTGGTATGCCCTGAGCATGCTGGTCAGCGCTGATGCAGGTACTGCGAAATCGGTGCCGAGCTTTGTTATGTCGGGTATGGTCTTTTTCCGCTCGCCGATGGTCATGTTTGCCATTTCGGGCACGGCATGCCTGAATTTCTTGAGCTTTTCTATCTCGCGGTGGTCTGTCGCCATTATCGCGGAATCAGCATCGCCGCCTGTCTGCGCTATCAGTTCGGCAGTCTTCTCTATGGCTTCGTCGAATTCGCGCTCATTGTTGGAGTGGAGTTCGACATATACTGCGGAATCGATTCCTTTTGCGGGGATCGGTATGTCTTCCAGTACCGGATTGGCGGCATTCCTCCGGAGAAGGTTGAGAGATCCTGAGTCGAAGAACTCTATAGCGGCCGGCTTGGGTGTCAAGAGGCGCGTCTGTTCGACAAACTTGACGGCCGAGTCTTCATCCGGAAAATATGCCAGAATACCAGCCATCCATTGCGGGCAGGGTAGCAGTTTGAGGTCTATTTCCGAGAAAGCGCACAGGGTTCCTTCTGAACCTATAAGTATGTCAATAATATCCATGTCCTCTGTCGCGAAGTAGCCGGAGGCGTTTTTCACGCCGGGCATGCGATACGAAGGGATCAGCCCTGTTATCTTTCTTCCGTCGATCGTGGTGATATCGAGCGACCGGCCGTTTGATTTTTCGCGACCTCGGTATAGTTCAAAGACCGACCCATCAGCAAGAACTCCGCGAATACGCAATATATGCGTCCGGGTCGGTCCGTATAGAAACGACCTGGCGCCTGACGCATTACAGGCAACCATGCCGCCGATTGATGCGGATGCCTCTGTGGGGTCAGGTGCAAAGAAATGGGGTTTGTCTGATTGCAGTGATTTGAGTGCGGCGACGGACTCGTCATCCCAGCCATTTGTGCAGAACTTGAAGTCTTGCAGTCGTTTGTTCAAGTCGGCGAGGAGTACGCCTGGTTGTACGGTCATCGTGTATAGTCCATCGGTGGATCTTTTCAGGTTCAGGATCCGGTCCATGCGGGCAAGGTTGATGATATGTCCGCCAAACGGTACTGCACCTGCTGTTATGCCTGTAAGTGCTCCTTGCAGGGTGACTTTGTTTCCGGCGCTGGCGGCTTTCTTCAGGTTTGCGGCAAGCGCTGACTCAGATGTCGGGAAAGATATCGTCTCCGCGTGACCTGTCCTGCGCGACTCGTCACGCATATAGCCGGCGTGATCAGTGCTGATTGTCTGGAAATCACTCATAGTCAGCATTATTGATAACCCTGAATCAATAATCAATAGCCAAAGAGTGTGCAAAGGGCGCATTGCAGTTCTGCGGAAAACCCCTGCCGGCTTGTCCGGCAGGTGAATAAGACTGTTGCCAAATCAACCTGGAAAGTCGATTTGGCCTTAAGCAACAGTCTTATTCACCTGCGACTCGAGGTCGCAGGGGTCCCGGCAGAACTGCAATGCACCCTTTGCAAAATTAGCCCAAAATTAAGGTTGACCGCGGGGCAAATAGGGCTATTATCTACCCGTTTTAATAAAGAAGTCAGGAGAAATAAAATATGCCGAATATTCCAAGTGCAGCAAAACGAGCCAGACAGGCAATAAAGAATAATATTGTAAACAGGGCTGTCAAGGCCGCGATCAGATCCGCTAAGAGCGAATATGCCGAAGCCGTCACCAAAGGCGACAAAGCCCATTGTGAGAAGCTTTTTAAGACGGTATGTTCACTTGTTGATAAGGCCGTGAAGAATGGCGTTATCAAGGCTAACAACGCCAGCCGCAACAAGGCGCGCGCAGCCAAAAAGCTGAATGCCCTGAAGTAAGGCGGGATAAGATACGCAATTTAAAGGCGCCGTAACCCGGCGCCTTTTTTTGTTTTCTGATTATCTTGATTAACTATCCGGCAAAGTTCAATAATCTGCTTTACCTTAATTTTGCACAAGTTGGTGCAGGATTACGTGGTTAACTGAAAGATGTCATGCATATTCTAAGGTTCGCGCGGGCATATATTAAATCCATGCGGCTGTATTATGCGTTTATAACCGGTATAGCTGGCTGGATCGGTGTGTCTTTCTATGAGTTCTGCATGCCGGAACACCGCGATTATCTGCGCAGCGGTCTTATTCTTGCCATGCTTTTCTTAAGCTGGGGAATCAACCAGATTGTAAATGATTATCTGGGTCTGCCCGAAGACCGGATCAATGCGCCAAA
>CAMCYG010000155.1 GCA_945883775.1 Victivallis vadensis | reverse complement strand
AGCAATCCTCAAGGTTGCGCAAGGTGACCTTCGCCTGCTCATCTGTAAAGCTTTCCCCTTCGCCGCTTCCATATAATACCCGGAAGTGCTTTGAGTCCTTCTGCTTGGGCACCCTGAGATTCTCGTCGTTGGCCTGCTCCTCGGAAACCTCATAAGCTCCGGCATCGCCATCCCCGACCGCCACAGCAGTGACGGTCGCATTTGTGCTCTCTACGCGCACCTGTGTGAGTTGCCCGCGCCACGAAAAATACGGATTCATCTCCAGCACGACACGGCCATCATCCCCGACAGGCACATAGCTCAACAGGACCTGATGCTCGGCAGCGCAGCTAAAAACGACCGTGAAGTCTGCAAAAGGTGTGTCTTTGGGCTTCGTAACCTGAATAAAGAGCGCGTTATTAAAGCCCAAATCCAAATCAAGCGGCTTGTCAAGTTTGCCAGATGCATTCACCACCTGATTCGTCACGCAGATTGCGCCAATAGCGGTTGCGGCTGAGAGGGAAGCACACACGCCAACGATCCACTTAAATGCTAACTTCATTGGAATTGCCTTATATTGGACTTTGCGGCTCACCGAGACGGTTCGCCCTACCAGCTTCGCAAGGGTCATTTGCCTAATCCGTAAGCGGTAGGGCGAACCGTCTCGGTGAGCCGCAGATTCGTATGGTTCGCGCCATTCGATGCAAAAAAAACTTTTTCGCTTATTCCAGAACCCCTAACGAGCGGACCCTCTCTTTACTTTTTCAACCGCTGCGAAAAGAGCCACTTGATCATCGAGATGTCCGCATATGTCCGCGTCCAGACATCATGTCCAGCGCCAGGAACTTCCGTATACTGAATATTTCCCTCGCAGGCCTTCAGCGCTGCGACCATATCCCGTGAACGGGAGACCGGGACGGCCTTGTCCTGATCGCCATGCACGGTCCAGATGGGCGTCGATTTCATGAGGGGGGCGCCGGCAACATCGCCACCGCCGCAGATGGGCAATGCAGCGGCAAAATAACCTGGCTTACGCTGCAGGATGTCCCACGTTCCATAGCCGCCCATGGAGATGCCTGTCACATAAATTCGGTTCTTATCAATAGGAAGTTTATTGGTCTTCTCTTCGAGCAACTTAAAGATGAGCGCCATCGACGAGGAGGGTTGCTCTGGCATGGTATGCGATGGCGCATTCCAATTGACCTCCGCCCATTTTTTATCCTTGGGGCACTGCGGGAAGATGATGACTGACGCCTCATTCGACTGCGCATAGCGGATGAGGTCCATGGCACCATGTTTGACTTGGTTGGTGTTATCATTTCCGCGCTCCCCTGCCCCATGCAAAAAGAGGACGAGCGGAACCTTCTTATCCGCAGGCACATTCGCGGGCACATAAATCTGATACGCCAGTGTTGCACCGGAGTCATCTGAAATGGACTCCGCTTTGGTAAATTCCAACGCCTGATACCCTGCTGATGCCATCGTTGCCACCATACTCATCATCACAATCCCTTTTATCGCACTCATTTATTTCTCCTCGGTTTATTGGCTCACAAAATCGTGTTCAGTATCTCACATTACTGCTAAAAAGGGAATACGGTAATTTTAGATTCAGTTAAAGCGATAAAATTTCCGCTTGCGCTGAATTCCGAACCGTCCTATACTTGCCGCACATTGCATAAAGCGCTGATTGTTCGGCAAAACAAACAGCCTTGATCTGCTGTACTTGACATCTAAGCAGGAGACTGGGACACATGGATAATATGCTGGATTTTGGTGTTAATCGCGACAAATGCATCCGTTGTAA
This sequence comes from Victivallis vadensis, assembly GCA_945883775.1. Taxonomy (GTDB): domain Bacteria; phylum Verrucomicrobiota; class Kiritimatiellia; order UBA8416; family CAMCYG01; genus CAMCYG01. The sequence goes on along the minus strand of CAMCYG010000155.1, from coordinate 2,952 downwards.
CGCGTGCATTAAAGACTGTCCCGTCCATATTATTGAGTATCGCGACAATTACCCCGATATTCTGACACACATGCAGGAGCAGTGTATCGGCTGCCAGCATTGCTTGGCGATCTGCCCGACCGGTGCGGTGTCTATTTTCGGCTTGCGGGCTGAGGACAGCCTCCCCCTGGAAGCAACGCCCGCCGTTGCACCTGAAGCTCTGAGCCGGTTTGTCCGCGGCAGGAGAACCACGCGGCAGTACCGCAGTGAAGACGTGCCACGCCCACTTATCGATAAGCTCCTCGCTGACACTGCCCATGCCCCCACAGGCGGCAACACATGCGATCTGACTTTCACCGTCGTTGACACGCGGCTTGCTTTGAGCCGTATATTGAAGGAGCTGATCGACGGGCTTGAAAAGTCCGTCGCGGAAAAGCCCGAACTGCCGGAGTTCATCTGTAAGGCGATAGCTGCCTATCGTCAATCGAATGTGGATGAGATATTTCGCGGTGCGCCGCATCTTCTGATCGCCTCCGCAGGCGAGAGAGCTTATTGCGGTGATGCCGATGTCGTGATTGCGTTGAGTTACTTTGAACTTCTTGCCCAGTCGCACAAGCTCGGCACGACGTGGTGCGATTTTCTGAAATTCATCCTCGACGCACGTCCGGAGCTGGGGAAACTCTTCGGGATTGCCACGGATCGTCCTTACCGGGCAATTCTTTTTGGACTGCCAGCAATTCAATACGCGCGTACGGTTCAGCGCGACAACAAGGCGCGCTGCAGAACCATCAACTCTTAATGGCTATCCCAACGAATGAGCCGAAGTTGACGCCTTCTCGCGATGCGCATCAAACAACAACTGCTCGGTGACTGATTGACGGAGTGACCAATTGACGGATTGATGGCTGTTGCTTTCGAGTCGCAGTCTTGTCTGTGCTCTGGGAACGCCGATATCAAGCACTCTTGTCATGGCATTACGAACCAGCGTGCGGACTGTACCCGCTTCTTCGCGAGGCACATCGAACAACAGCAACAGGGGGTCTACAAGAATGGTGCTAAAATAAGCATATTCGAACCATACTTTTGAAGCTCATTGCAGCTCCGCCCTCCATTTTCAAGGTGCCTTTGCAAGCTGGAGCAAGGCCGAGACTGAGGCGAGCCGTTGCTTATCTTAGAGCCATTCTTGTCGCCCCCCTATCACCCTGTGCCCCTCAGACTCAGCTCCGCACAACACACTTTTGCGTCAAAGTGCGTTGACCCAGCAATTTCAGCTTGCTTTGCCCATTCGGAACGCTTCATAATGAAAACATGTTGGGAGAAATGAAAATGACAAGATATGTATCCCCCCTCATGTTCGTGTTGCTCGCCGGAGGTTGCGGCTGTGAACCACCAAGAGATAGCAGTGGCAGAACCCCCTTGGTTTTCGTGCAGGATTTCTTGCGCGCAAAAGATTCCGATGCCGCAAAGGATTATCTGCTGCCTGGATCTGTCGAGATGATCAGTGAAAGCTGGTATAGTGGGTATAGCTATGAGCGCTATTTCAAGCAACTGAGTCGATATAAGAATTGCAACTTCTACGAGTATAAAGGAAAGAGCGAGTACTGGGGCGTGCGGCTTATTGGAGATATCGACAGCTTCCCCCAGTCAGAGAAGTACTTTTCTCTGAAACTTTCAGTCGGAAAGTGGGCTATTGACGAGACTGGGCCACACGTCCCGTTCAAGCTTCCTGAGGTTGACCATGCAGCGAGAGAAGCCTTTGCCTCCTTTATCATTGAAATTGTCACACCTTCCATCGGCCACCATGGGCACAGCCTCTTTGATCATCGTGATAACATTCAAGTTCGAAGAGAGAACTGCGAGAAAGCACTGAGCTACTGCTCAACACGCGTCAATGAAGCAGCGATGCATGCAGCATCTTTAGAAGAATTCTTCGACATGAATCTAGGTTTCCGTAGTGAGGACTTCAGTTCCCCTTGGTATTATGATAACAATAAAAAAACTGGTGAAATACGTGTTGTGCTCCTATATAAGAAGCATATAGCAGGTGGACAGTTAGAATGGGACTACTGGACGTGTCTCTTGCTGGAGACGACGAACGGCTGGAAATGCGATTTCTTTATCTCGCCCGCCAAGGGAAACCTGAAAAACCTTACTTCACAGGAGGTGTGTGTCTTTGAGGGGGGAGACGGATCTTCAACAGAATCGGCTATTGTGGTGCGAGGGATGGGGCCCCTTAGCTATCACGTTGCTGAAGAATTCTGGAGAGCCAAGAACCATCCTGAGTGGAAAATTCGGGATCGTATTCCTGATGTACGGGATGAAAGAAAAGAGGCATACGATAAAGTTACTTACCTTACTGCTGATGGAAAGGAACTTACGGTGCACTTCGATGTGAGAGAACCTTTCTACAATAGCCCGACAAAGGGTGAATCGAACAGCCAACCAGATTCTTCGCCTAACCGTTGACCTTGGCAGGTGAGCGGCGTTGAACACATTCTAGTGCGCAACAAGCCAGTTGTCGCCAACACCGATGCTCACATCGAGCGGCACGCCGATATCGAGCACGGTGGTCATGGCATTGCGCACCAGCGTGCGGACCGTATCCGCTTCTTCGCGTGGCACATCAAACAACAGTTCGTCGTGGATCTGCAACACCATCTTGGTCTTTAACCGACGCTCGCGCAATTCACGATGCACGCGGACCATGGCCAGCTTAATAAGGTCTGCAGCAGTCCCCTGTACAGGCGTATTGATAGCGTTGCGTTCAGCACCCTGACGCGAGGTCGCATTGCGGGAGTTGATGTCACGCAGATAACGCCGGCGATGCAGGAGCGTCTCCGCATAGCCCGTATCCTTCGCGTCCTGGATCGCCTTATCCATATACTTTTTGACGCCTGGGTATTGAATAAAATAGGTTTCGATCAACTCGGCTGCCTGCTTGCGCGGGACGCCCAGGCGCTGCCCCAGTCCAAA
>CAMCYG010000154.1 GCA_945883775.1 Victivallis vadensis | reverse complement strand
TCCCATGGAGGTTATCAAGTTCCGATTATTCTCATCGTTTATTGTTGCCTGTTGACCGATGCGTCGGAGAAATCGATTTTTAATAGGACGGAGTATTATATAAGAATATGGCAATAATCCAGCCAGTCGCCGTATTATTTCGGCAAAGGTAGCGTTATAGTGAATGTGCTTCCCTGGCCGTAAACACTCGTCACACTTACGTCGCCATTGTGCGCAAGCGCGATATGCCTGACAATGGATAGCCCAAGGCCAGTACCACCCATCGCCCTGCTTCTCGCCTGGTCGATGCGGTAGAATCTTTCAAATATCCTGGGCAGGTGCTTTTTCTCGATACCCGGCCATTCGTCAGCAACGTCGATTGACACATGCGTATTGCCCCGCCTTATGGATAAACGTATTGACTTACCTTCTGTTCCATATTTAATTGCGTTATCCACTAAGTTGCCTATCGCCTGTTCCATTAGGGCGACATTTACATCAGTCAAGACCGGATGTGCTGGCTGTATGTAGATGATCTTTATTGCCTTTTTTGCTGCTTGATTCTCATGGTAATCCGCTACCTTCGCAACAATTACTGCGAGATCGGCTTGCTCGCGCAATATTCTACCCTTACTCGTGTCATGTTCTATCTCGGATAAACTCAACAGGTCTTCTATAATGGACTGCAATCGAATCGTGTGCCGCGCCATCATGCTGACAAACCGGGCAATATCATCTTTATGCAGATTTGCCGATTCTTCCAACGTCTCAATGCAGCCTTTAAGCGCTGTGACAGGAGTCTTGAGTTCATGTGACGCATTGGCAACGAAGTCTCTTCTAACCTGCTCCAGTTTTCGAATGCTGGTTATATCGTTAATAACGATCAAAGCCCCTATATTGGCACCAGCATGATCTTTCAAGGCTGTACCATGAAGCTGCAAGTATCGATCCTGCTCCAGGTAAAGGGTGACCTCAGTCTCAACAATGCCCGTTGCTTTGAGCGAATCAGAGGCAAATTTCAAAAGATCAGAATTTCTTATTACCTCCTGCATGGATCTGCCTCTTGAAGCATCCACACTTACCCCTAGCATTATCCCTGCGGCAGCGTTTATACGCATGATATGCTCATTGCGATCCACCGTGAGCACCCCATCGGTCATGCCGGACAGGACAGCCTCCATTTCATTGTTCTGCTTGCTTATCGTGTTGATTCTTATACTAAGTTGATCAGCCATTTTGTTTATGGCTTTGGCCAACGATGCGGTTTCCTCGTCTTCAGGAAGAACAACTCTTGCCGCCAAATCACCGAGAGCCAGCCGATAAGCGACCTCACGAATATTTTCCAGTGGTCGGCTTACACTTTTTGACAAATGGAAAGTGATAAGAGCAAACAGCAAAGCAACTATAATGCTACCAGCCAATATGTGCCTGATAGCCACATTAATCGACCAATCGACCATTGTAAGAGGCAATGATGCCCGAATGACGGCGACCAGCATCCCGTCCTTCTTGATAGGCAGAGCGATATACATCAAGGCACTGTGAATAGTTTCGCTATATCTTATCGAATAGCCTGTTGCTCCACCTAAGGCTTTACGTACCTCTTCTCTGTCACCGTGATTCGGCATCATTGACGGATCCCTATCGCTGTCTCCTATTACTTTCCCGTCAGGCAGAATGACCGTAATTCTTGTCATGCTTGTTCTGCCGATATTTTTGCAGATATCATCAGCCTTTGAGCGCTCGGATTCCAGCTGTAACCTTGCAACATCCTCAGCAACAATTCTGGCCCTTATCTCAAGGTCTTTCATGACCTCATTTTTGTGGTACTGGCGCATGGAATAAACTGTATTCGTCAGTACTGCTGAAATCGCAAAAAGAGCGGATATCAGGAAATACAAATATATACGCCATGCTAATTTTCTCTGCTTCATCATCACTCCTTAAATCTGTACCCTACACCACGCACTGTTTCTATATAGTCAGAGCAGCTACCCATTTTCTTTCTCAGCCCTACGATATGGACATCGATAGATCTATCGGTTACCGCATAATCCACGCCTTTGACAGCATCTACGATCTGATTACGCGTCATGACCCAGCCCGGCCTGCGTGCCAGCAAATGAAGTATTCTGATCTCTGTAATCGTCATTTCGACAGGTTTACCTCTTAAAAGGACCTTGTGGCGGCCTGGATTTATAGAAATCTCGTGAATCTTTACAATGTCCGCATCGCACTTTGCAGCAACGCTATGAGTCCTGAAAACGGTTCTGACACGAGCAATCAGAACTTTGATACTGAATGGCTTGGTAATGTAATCTACCGCACCAAGCTCAAGTCCGGCGACAATATCACTCTCTTCGCCCTTTGCCGTGACCATAATCACAGGAATTCCAGATGTCTGGTCATCTTTCTTTAACAACCTGCAAACCTCCAGTCCGTCCATTCCAGGGAGCATACGATCAAGAAGAACCAGGTCAGGTTTCTTCCGAGGAATCGTCCTGACGGCGTCAGTCCCATCCAGTGAGGCTTCTACGTCATAGCCTTCTCTCTTTAAATGGAACTTAAGGAGCTCAACTATATCCTCTTCGTCATCGACGATGTAGATCAGTTTTTTTGCCATTACGCCTCTAGATAATCGATTTGAATAATTTCTCTTTTGAACACATATGGCATCAATGCTGGCAAATAGCAGTCGACTATACTTTCCAGAAAGATCCTACAATGTATTGGATAACATACCCCAGAACAAGCGTCATGGGAATTGTGAGCACCCAGGCCGCAATCACGTTACCAACGATACCCCATTTCACGGCGCTAAGCCTCTTTGTGGCTCCAACACCCATAATTGATGTTGATATGACATGCGTTGTTGACAGCGGCATCCCAACATGACTGGCTGCCAGTATAATCGCGGCAGAAGTCGTCTGCGCTGCAAAACCATGAATGGGCTGCAGCCTTACCATCTTGTGACCAAGAGTTTTAATTATGCGCCAGCCGCCGGCGGCGGTTCCTGCCGCCATTATAATCGCGCATGTGACTTTCACCCAAAAGGAGATCGTAAATTCCGGTGTTCGAAGAAACGCCAACCAATTGGGCACATCATTAAACGCACCACCCGTTGTCCCCGTATATAGGATAAGAGCCAATATTCCCATTGTTTTTTGTGCATCATTAGTTCCGTGTCCAATGCCCATTATGCCAGCACTTATCAGCTGCAGCTTCCCGAAAACCTGGTTGATCGTCCGAGGGGTGACCTTGCGGAGCAAAACCATAAGAATAAACATTACCAAAAAACCCATTATTATCCCAAGCATGGGTGCAACTACCATCGGGATGATAACTTTATGAAGAATACCTCCCAGCTTATGCGTCACAGGGTCCTGTGTAGACCAGAGCAGTATCTTTCGCCATGGACCGTCAGAAAACGCCAGTGCGGAGCCGCAAAGACCACCGATAAGAGCATGACTAGAGCTGGATGGCAGGCCAAGCCACCATGTCAGCAGATTCCAGATAATCGCAGCTGTTAGTGCGCTAAGTATGGTGATTATTGACAGACAGCTAGTAGCAACAAGCCCCTTCCCTATGGTTGTTGCGACCTGTGTACCCCACATTGCGCCTATCATGTTACAGACTGCGGCAAGTATTATTGCCTGACGAGGCGTTAGTATTTTCGTTGAAACACTGGTGGCAATAGTATTGGCGGTGTCGTGGAAACCGTTGATGTATTCAAACAGGAGCGCCATTATCAGCGCGATGATTATGAGAGTCATATGACTGCACTTCCTCAGGAATATTTAAGGACAATCTGGAACACCACATTTCCGGCATCGCGGCACCTGTCGATGATGCGCTCTATTTCCTCATAAAGATCAAGAGAGATTATGACGCTCAGCGCGTCTTTATGGCCAGCATACAATGACCTCATGATCTCAAGCATATGCTTATCAGCCTCTCCTTCCAGATAATGCAGTTTGTCATTATGCTCTTTCATCTGTTCGAGATGTGCCTTGACTCTCAATTTTGACACCATAAGAAGGACTGTATCCACCGATTTAGCGAGTATATCCATTTGTCTGGAAAAGTCTATTTTGTCAACCTTTTCCCTGCACAGCATGTACTTCTCGCTGAACTTCTCAACCGTTTTAGGGATTTTATAAAGAGCAAAAGAAAGCCTCTCTATATCCTCACGATCGAGAGGCGTCACAAATGTCTTACAAAGCTCTTCAGTAATACTCTCTGTGATTCTTTTATCTTTCCGGCGAGTTAGAACGAATTCGTCCAAATTCTTTATGTTTTCATTTTTTCTGCCCAGCATTTCTACAAGCAGACGAACACTGCTCTGCGCCTCCATGGCGCTGGACTCCAGCAGGGCGAAGAACTTATCATCATAACCCATGAGTTTTTTAATGAATGTAATCACGCCGTTAATGTATCAAATCATTTCAGAATTTCTAGCAGATAATGAATAATTTAAAGCCTAACACAAATCTAACAATCAGCTAATTAAATCTTAATTACTGTAACTGATATTGTGAACATATTAACTAAAGGAGATATCTATGAAGTTCAATAGCATTATGGTGTTAACTATAGCGGTTGCGGTTTTATCCGCAGGCGGATGTGGAAAAAAGAATGTAAACACTGTCACTGTCGCCGGCTCAACAGCGTTTCAGCCGTTTGCGGAGAAGCTTGCGGATCAGTTTATGGCACTGCGCCCGGACATCAGGGTTACGGTTCAGGGTGGCGGCTCGGCATTGGGAATTCAGTCTGCG
>CAMCYG010000153.1 GCA_945883775.1 Victivallis vadensis | reverse complement strand
GAAGAATGTGGTATAGTACGCCGTGACAACAGCGAGAACGTCACAGAACAACATATAGAGCCAGCTTCTGCCTGTTTTGCTATTATTTTGCATTGGAAAGAATATAGTGATACCCACCGCTGTTTTCAAGATTTCTCATTCCCCACCTTGGTCTTTTCCGCTGGCGCATGACACATGCGCCGCTACAAAACAGTAAATTTTCCTCACTGTAGCTGAGCTTGTGTCAAGCTCAGGTCTTTCCCCTCGGCGCTTGACACCATCCTTCTCTGGTCGGGAAAAATCAATGATTCTTCTTTTCGCGGATTTCGTAGTTATCGAATTCAAGGTAAGCATTATTGTCTTCCAACTCCAACTTATTCGCGTAATATGTGCGGCAACATGAAAAAAGAACTCACTCAGGAAATACAGGACTTTATCGCCGGGCTCCGAAACAGTATCAAAACCCGCTCATTCATACGACTCACCCTCTCAGACTATCACGGCAAGGAACAGGACCTCGTAAGGATCACAATCCGTCTTGTTTCCATTAAGGGGCACGGAGTGCTTTCTTTTGTCAACAGCTATTCGACCAGGGATATTACAGTCAACTTTGAGATTCCGCGCGGGCTGGGGATGATCGGCCATACGATACAGAACAATTTCAACACAGCCCATCTTTACACAAGCGCCATAGATACACACCTTGCCAGAACCGGCGACGGTCCATGGTCGCTATCGGCCAGCAAAGCATCTTCCGCTGGCGAATCGGAAATATCCGCTTCACATGACAGGCAAAAGCGGAGGGTCATAGACCAGAAACAGCCGTTCCTGCAATCCCTTGGGATAACTGATACTGAACATCGGGTCCTTCCATCGAAGAATGACAAGTGGCGCCAGATAAACAGGTTCATGGAACTGTTCAACGATGCAACGCAAGACGCAGGAATCACCGATGAAGAGTCTCTCAGTATTGCCGATTTTGGTTCCGGCAAGGGCTACCTGACCTTCGCAATTCATAACGCAGTCGCATCACGCAACGCGCCAGCCGAAGTCACCGGCATAGAGATACGGGACGATCTGGTCAGATTCTGCAATGATATCTCGGCGGAGCTTGCCTGCAAGAGTCTGTCTTTCCGAAAAGGCGACATATCGAGCTACTCCCCTGAAAAGCTGGACATACTGATAGCTCTTCACGCCTGCGATACAGCCACCGACCAGGCGATAAGCCTTGGCATCAAAGCCGGCGCAAAGGTAATTATGTGCGCCCCCTGCTGCCACAAGGAAGTCAGACCCATGATCAAGCCACCGGAAGTCCTGAAACCCTTGCTGAAACACGGGATCCATATGGGACTGGAAGCGGAGATGCTGACTGATACACTGCGCGCCTTGCTGATGGAAGCCAGCGGCTACCAGACCAAGGTCTTCGAATTCATCTCGCTTGAGCATACCGATAAAAACAAAATGATCCTCGGCATCAAGAAAAGACCTGAACTGGCAAGACAAGAGAAAAGCCTTGCACAAATCCGCGCCCTTAAAGACTTCTACGGCCTAACCAGTATCAAACTGGAAGAGCTTCTGGCTCACCTTTGACATCCCCATCGTCTTAGGGCCGCGGTTGAGAAATTGTACATACGACCCTTTCGCAACAGGTAATAATATTTATTTTGACTCAGCATCTATTATCATACACGATAATAGCATGAAAAGGGATGATATATCGGCGTTATTGCACAATAAACGGCTTGAAAAGAGAGTTTCTTTGTCCACGCTTGCACGTCTGGCAGACACATCACCCGCAACTTTGTCCCGATACGAGAACGGGTGGCAGATAAGAGAGAGATAGCTCTCATGAAACTTGTCGCTATATCAAACCGTGGCAGTCGGAAGGATTTTGTGGATCTCTACACAATATTACACAGCGGCCCAATACTTCGGGATTATTTTGATTTACTGCCGCGCAAATACGGCAAAACGCGCGTGAATACCTATCATATTCTCAAGAGTTTGACATAACCGAATTGTGCACGCTCATTCAAACATTGCCTGAACAAACGCGAACACGCATTGAACCTAGAAATCGGCAACCCCTCGCGGCTTGAAATCCAGAAAGCCTTTATATTCATAACTTCCCAATTAATCACATGTTACATCGCTTTCTGAATTTCAAATGCGTTTCTAGGCTGAAACACTTTCTACGACTTCACCTTTTCCTTATGTCATCCTTGTCCAGCGCCTTATTATGCATGTTCTCGATTGCCGTTAGATCATCGAACTCCAGTTTCACGATCAGCACAGTATTCGCCATCTCGTTCACAGGCAGTTTTCTCAGCCGAAGGAAAGGCTTCTGATCGAGATGGTCCGTCGGCGCAAACGTCACTGCAAACTCGACCGGTTTACCAGTATTCAATATCGTCGCCTTCCGCGGCGCTACGTCAATCGGCCGCAGCTTCACCGTCTCCGATGTCGGATCCCTGTGCAGATGCACGTACATGGTATTATCACGCCGCGTAATCATGATATTCCGGTTATCAGTCAGGTGTGTTGCCGGCACGACGTTCTCGTACGACTCCTTCACCGCATTATACCATGCACCGACCCGGTTCAATATCGCCACAGCCACGGGTGGGATCACGCCTTCGCCAGTCGGCCCGACGTTGAGCAGGTAATTGGCATCGCGGGAAAGATACTTATCGATGCTGCGCATCAGGTGCCGGTCAGTATAATAATCTTCGTCGCTCTTGTAGCCCCAGCTCTCTGTGCCAACCGACTGGCAGGCCTCGGTAAGCCGCGCAAAGCACATCGCATCCTCGCCGCCATTTTCATAGTCGCGCTCCGGCGTCCCGAAATCCCCTTCATCGAACCCGCGGTTATTAATCACCGCTTTGGGCTGAAGCTTCCGGATCATATCATTGATGGAACGGTCCAGATGAGTCTCCTTATCGACATTCATATCCCACCAGAAACCGCTGATCTCACCGTAGTTTGTGCACAGTTCCCTTACCTGCTCCTTTAGGAATTCCATGTACTTCCCCATGTCCGGCTGATCGCCAGGCTGCGGCTGGAGTTCATGATGCCGCCCCTGGTTGGGATAATTCGGCTGATTCCAGTCTACGATAGAATAATACAGACATAGCGGCACACCGCGCCTGTGGCACGCATCCGACAGCATCCTGAGGACATCCTTGCTGTAGGGAGTGTTCATCGTATTGTATTTCGTCTGCTTCGTATCCCACAGGCAGAAGCCGTCATGGTGTTTTGTAGTCAGGCATACGTATTTCATGCCCGCTTTTTCCATCTGATCAAGCCATTCGTCGGGATTGAATTTCACTGGATTCCATCGCTGCTGAAGCTTCACGTATTCCTCACGCGGAACCCGCGCACGCCACTGATGCTGTTCATGCCACCCCAGTATGGAATACAAGCCCCAGTGGATGAACATGCCAAAACGTTTCTGGAAGAACCAGTCCCGGCCATCAGCGAATCTGGGAATCAGCTTCGGCCTGCCTGATGCCACCGCCAGATTGGGAATCTCCGCCGCCATTACTCTGCCGCGCACCGGCGGCAACGATGCCACCGTCACCGCGCCACCCACCGCCTGCAAAAACAAACGCCTGTTCATTTTGATTCCTCCAATTGGGACACATCAGGGTCACTTCCATAGATCACCCAACACCCCGAACACGTTCCGGCTATGGAACGATATTCTTCAAGCCGTAATAGTTGAACTTTGCCTTATCTGCCGCAACTGGCAGAATAACCATATCCGACGCCTTGTCGTCAACATAAAGGAGCGCTGTTTCACATCGTCAGTCATCTTCGTAAAAGTCCCGCTCGCCCAGTGGCTGTTTTCGTTGATAAAGCCGCAACCGTAAACAGGAACTGCCGCCTTGAACCAGAATCGTCCCTGGGAACGGACCGACTCCGTCAGGCTTGCCGTAATACGCAAAAACACGGGTTGGTTTGCCCTTGAAGATTTCACCATCGTAGTAAACCTCTTGAATTTGCTCTTCACCGTTACATTCATTTTTTACAAATCAAGCCCTTCCACGTTTGAAAGGATTACAAATCATCTATTTCAGAGCAAACCTTATCTCCAAAAATGCGGAAGTCGGCGACCTCGTCCGAGACAGCCGACTTTTTCAGATACCCGGTCGAACCATCGCCGATCAGGGGATCGGCTCCTATAAAAAAACGCTTCTCGAATTTCGTTTCTCGTGCTTTTCCTGTTTCGAGTTTCTCTTCTATAGAAGTCTGTGCTTTTGTTTTCCAATACCTGGAATTGAACATCTTCCCTTGTTTGTTGACATATATGGCAGTATTTTGATAAACGGGTAAGCCTTATGAGTGAATATTCTTATAAAAAAGGGCAGTTCCAAATCGAGGGAGTCGGCGCTGATAGTCTTGCGGAGACTTACGGCACCCCTCTATATGTATACAGTCAATCCCACTTGATAGCCCGCTACAAGGAACTTGCGGGCGCACTCAAGTCGATTAAGCCGCTGATATGTTATTCCGTCAAGGCCAACTCAAACGGCTCGATAATCAGGACTTTCGCCGATGAAGGGTCCGGTTTCGACATCGTATCAGGCGGTGAACTGTACCGTGCTCTCAAGGCCGGGGCCGACCACAAAAAAATCGTCTTTGCCGGAGTGGGAAAGACCGAGGAAGAAATCACTTATGCATTGAAGGAAAACATCCTCTTCTTTACCGTGGAATCTGAACAGGAAGCCGAACGTATTGCGAATTGCGCAAAAAGGGCAAAGAAAGTAGGCAGAATCGCATTCAGGATCAATCCCGATGTCGACCCCAGAACCCACCGTTACATCAGCACCGGAAAGAAAGAGACCAAATTCGGGCTGGATATCGAAAGAACGATCAACGCATATAAAATGGCATCAAAGCTCCCCTGCATAGA
>CAMCYG010000152.1 GCA_945883775.1 Victivallis vadensis | reverse complement strand
CTTTCCGCGAACGAAAGAGCAAAGGTTTTTTTGTTTTAGGCCTGGACTTGTCTGAGGTGGGGCGAGGCTGTCTTGGGTGTAAGGTAACGAGCGCTGACAAAAAGACGGCTCACCCTGAGGGTTCGCCCTACCTCGGATTTGGCATGGCAGAATTTGCCTGAGGTAGGGCGAGGCGTCCCTGCCGAGCCGTTTAAACGGAGGTTATATATCGTAGAAAATAATGAATAATTGAATAACAGCATACTGGCGTCCTGAAATGATTTTCAGGATAAAAGGGAATATCCAGCGCCGAGAAGGCGATAAGGAGACGGACCCGCCGCTGTATCCGGGGACTAAGTTGCGATATGCCACTGTCACAATGTGATGGGAAGGCGCGGCAAAGGACGAACCGGGAGTCAGAAGACCTGCCTATATGCTCTCGCAAAAAAAATCTTCGATGGAAAAGAAGCGCGAGGTCGGTGTCACGGATAGAAACGGAATCCCATGGCCATATTAGGTCTTGGGATTTTTTTTGTATCCCTTGCCACGCGCTGAGGAGTTAAAAATGCTGAATAGAATGTTTTGTATAGCTGCAGTGATAGTTGTTATGTCGGTTAGCGGTGCGCGGTCCCAGGAAACCAACGCCAGGCCGGTTGTGGTGTTGACGGCGTTTGGTTCAACGGTGCCAAGTACGCAGAAGACGTTTGATTTCGTTGATAGCAGTGCCAGGGAGCGCTTCAAGGGTTGCGATATCAGATGGGCGTTCACTTCAAGCATAGTGATAAGAAAGCTCAAGGAGAATGGCATTGTTCGACATAACCTCGATGAGGTTATTGCCGATCTTCATGGCAAGGAATGCAGTTCGGTATCGGTTCAGTCTCTGCATATAGTGCCCGGCCAGGAATATACCGACATAGCCGGTGTGGATTTTAAAGGACTGAAAACGTCGGTGGGCCGGGCACTGATGTCGTCTTCAAATGATATCACGCGTGTCATAAGCGCGATCGCGCCTGATATAAAGCCGGGGCTCCCGAACGTAATTGTTTGTCACGGGAATTCGGACGAGCGGTACAATGTGCAGATCAAGGCGTTTGCACAGGAGGTTCAGGGCACGTACAGTAATGTTGTCGTGGTGAGCGTCGAAGGAGAGTTGGGTGTTGAGGGGCTCAAGCGAGCAGCAAGAATGGTGGCCACAGCTGGCGGCCAGGCTCATTTCATTCCTCTTATGCTTGTTGCCGGTGACCATATTGATAATGATGTGATGGGCGAAGGGCCGGAATCGTGGAAGAATGTCATAGGCGCAAAGAATGCCACTATGTCACGACCGCTAGGCGAGAACGAACAGATCCTCGCCATATTCTGGGATCATCTGGAAACAGCCATCAGTAAAGGTGAAGGCGTCGAGTCTGTCAGGCCATCCGATCTCGAATACAAGTCCAAGAGCCAATACGCGAAATGGAAGCTAGGCCTGACTTTCTGGCCCAGAAAACTCATGGTGCTGGTCGATCTCCTGTTTGTGATATCGCTGGGTGTTATAATCGGACAGATGCTCGATTCCAGTGGACTTGTTAATCTGCTGGCGGTAATTACCCTGCCCATAACAAAGCTCGGGAAGTTGGCGCCCAATATAGGCGCTGCGTTTATTACTGCATTTCAGTCGGGCGCGGCGGCTAACAGCATGCTTGTAACCGCGCGCGATTCCTCCGGTTTGAGCAGGCGGGAGCTGTATGTCTCAGTGCTCGTCATATCGTGTATCTCTCTCTTTGCTCATCTGCCGAGCACGTTACCTGCCGTAGTGGCTGTTCTGGGCGTGAAAGCCGCATTGATCATGTACGGTGTCCGCTGTGCTGCGATCTTCGCCGAGATAATTGTTCTTTTGCTTGTCAGCCGCGTCATGGCCAAGGGTTGCAAACTGGGCGGTAATATACCTCTGGCAATTCCCTCGCGTGTCTCTCTTAAGGTATTTGGTACTGGCAAATTCTGGCGCGATGTCTGGAAGAAATCAAAGTTCACGCTGAAGCGCGTCTGTCTGTTCATGATTCCGACTTTTATCCTGCTGGTCGTTCTGGAGAAGATGGAAGTCTTCCAGCTTCTTGTTGACAGCATGCCGTGGGTGTTTAAGTCAGGACTACTGCCTCCTCAGGCGGCCGCCATAATACCTGCGCAAGCTATGAATCTTTATAATGGCGCCATGACCGCCTCAGTATTCCTGGATTCCGGTGTGATAACCCTGAGGCAGGCGATCCTTATCCTGCTTGCCGGCACGATGATCACTGCGCCCATAAGGACATTCAAGCATGCAATGCCTACGTATGTTGCCGTGCTGGGCGCCCGGATGGGCGCCACTCTGGCTGTCACAGCGCAGGTTCTGCGCTGTGTGTTCCTGCTGGTTTGCATGATAATACTCGTATTGGTTTGGAGGTAATGATGAAAAGAACAATTATAGCAATAATATGTTTTGTCTCGGTTTCCTGCTTGAATGTAATTGCCGGAAGGCCGTTGGTCATTGACGATGCTGATCCTGTTGATGCAGGACAGTATGAATTGGAGCTGGGTGCAAGTTCCGTAAGATTGCCTGACTGCAAGCATTGGGATTTTCCGATCGGCCTGACGTATGGTCTGATGCCTGCCGTGGAAATTGGAATTGGTTTCGGTGGCCAATACGAAACTCGAACGGAGTTTCTGCATGATAGCGGGCTCCAGAGTACATGCAAGGAGAGCGGACTGGGCGATCTCGTTATAGGTGCCAAATGGCAATGCTATAAGGAGACGAAGATGATTCCTCGTATGGCAATAGTCCCGTCAGTGAAGCTGCCTACGGCAGATACAGACAAAGGGCTTGGCAGTGGAAAGACCGACTTTGATCTGACCTGGGTGGCTTCAAAGACTTTAAGTGAGAGAATGGCCGTGCATGTCAATGTTGGTTATTGTTTCATCGGTCAACCTGAAGAGGAAGAGGCCGGAGACATAATGCACTATGGCGTAGCGTCGGATTATCAAATCGCAGATTCCTGGCAGTTGGTTGCTGAAATCTTTGCTGAGAATGAACTTCTTCACGGTTCTAATACAGCTATACAATACAATGCCGGCTGCCGTTGGAGTCTTGTGGATAATCTGACTTTCGATCTTGCTGGCGGATCCGTGATAAAGGGCGATGCGCCTGATTTGACGGTCAGTGCGGGTTTGACATTAGCATTTGGGAATTGACGATGACTGAAAAAGCTCAAATCACATCAAAAGCAACGGCTGAAGTTCTGCATGGCGGCAATGCAGAGTCTGTCGCTGGCAGGCTTGGGCTATCAGCTCTGCCTGAAGTGAGATTTGATTTCAGCGTAAACGTCAATCCGCTCGGCATGCCGTCGTGGTTGAATATGATGTTGTGCTGTTCTCAGCACCTTGTTGAGAAATATCCAGAAATCAGCGCATCTAAGGTCGAGTTGGCTCTTGCCGCTGCGCATGGGACAGATGCTGACCGCATAATGGCTGGTAACGGTGCCACGGAGCTTTTTGCCTGCGCCCTCCAAGCTATCAAACCTGCACGGCCTGCGTGGATGAGTCCGGCCTATGTGGGCTATCGCGAAATATGCCTTGCGGCAGGTGTGACCGGCCGGCCGGTCCTCTCTGGCTATCCGGAATCAGACTTTGATACTGATTGGGATGCTCTGCTGAAAGACGACAGCGATCTGCTGTTCCTCGCTTCTCCGAACAACCCAACCGGCAAGCTTCTTAAGCCGGATGATGTGCTTGCTTTCTGCAGAAAGAAGCCGGACACATGCGTGATACTCGATGAATCGTTCATGGATTTTGTGGAAGATGCTGACCGGTGCACGCTGATAGGACGGGATATCCCTGTGAATCTCGTCATCATCAAGTCGCTTACAAAGTTCTTCGCTATACCGGGATTGAGGCTCGGTATGGCGTACGCAATGCCGGAAACTCTGGCCCGGTTGAGGCAGGTGCGCCAGCCCTGGAGCGTTAACGGGATAGTTCAGGCCGCAGCGGCAAGACTATATGAAGATAAAGCTTACATCACTGCAACTCGGCATGAGGTGCAATCTCTGCGCAAGGATCTTGTCGCCGATTTAAAGCGTATAGGTTTCATGGTGCACGATTCTTCAGCGCCGTTCGTGCTTTGCAGACTGCAGGCTGGCCTGACGGCGCCCAGTCTTCAGGGTGCTCTGTTAAAGATGGGAATACTGATCAGGTCCTGCGTGGACTATGACGGACTGGACGAGTCATGTATCCGGCTTGCGGTTCGTCCGCGTCATGAGCAGGAAGAATTGATATCAGCGCTTGAGCAGTTGACCGGAACCGGCAGATCGCAAAGCAAACGCACCCCTGCCATAATGGTTGTGGGGACAACATCGCATGCCGGGAAATCGCTTATTACGGCAGGGCTGTGCAGGATATTCGCAAGGTCTGGGATCAAGGTGGCGCCTTTCAAAGCGCAGAACATGGCGTTGAATTCCTTTGTTACAAAAGATGGCGGCGAGATGGGTCGTGCGCAGGTCACGCAGGCGCATGCGGCCGGTATCCAGCCGCATACCGATATGAATCCTGTCCTTCTTAAGCCTACCGGCGAAAGCGGTTCGCAGGTCATCGTAAACGGTAAATCGGTAGGCAATATGAATGCCCGTGAATATTATTCGGCCAAGAAAGCGATGCGTGATCATGCGCATGCGGCATACCGGCGTATTAGCGGCAGGGTTGAGCTGATGATATTGGAAGGCGCAGGCAGTCCAGCCGAGATCAATCTGAGGTCTGAAGATTTTGTGAATATGGATATGGCGTTGACAGCCGGGGCAAGTGCAATCCTTGTGGCCGACATCGATCGTGGTGGCGTATTTGCCTCGATAATGGGGACGCTGGCCTTAATGCCGTCCGAGCATCTGAAACTGCTCAAAGGGATAATCATCAA
>CAMCYG010000151.1 GCA_945883775.1 Victivallis vadensis | reverse complement strand
ACGTTATCATATTCTGAAAGCGTCTTTGTTCCGATGGGACTGACAGACCCTATCGCCCTGCCCTGCCCGTCTTTCATAATCGACGTAACGGCATTTCCACCGAGCCCAGTCTTATTAATGCACTCTGAAGCCGAATCAAGCATGTCCTGGACGGTTATACTGCTTTCGTCAGTCCCGCCATTGGCGGCAACCCTGATCTCCTTGGTATATGGCCGGCCATTCTCGTTTACGCCATATTCATATTTTAAATGCGCTGACGCGGCACTGCCACTGATTTCCTTGATACTGCCGTCGAGACAGAAGTCCTCAATGAGAGTTGGGCTCCCTTCGCGCTCGAATGTTGTCGTCTTTCTAATGCCGGTTGCCGTCTTTGTATAAGTTATCGCAAATGCGCTGACCGGGGTACGCTCAGACGTCAGCCGACCCAAGACATCGAACGTTCGGATCACTTTCCTGCTTTTGCCTCCTGCGCTTGTTACTATCTCTACGGCATTACCAAGCACATCGTATTTGTACTCTTCTTTGATGCCAGTGCCGCTGTTTTCGCTGGATTTGATCAGGCCGCTTGGATAATAAACGATTGTTGTTTCAGCGCCGTCCGACCCGATAACAGCCTGCGGTCCAGCCAAACAGTAGTTAGCATAGACCACAAACGAACCATCCATATTGGTAATCTTAGTAGGCCTTCCGAATGCATCTACCACACTTTTAGTCTCATTCATCAAACAGCCATCTTCCGTTGATTTACTGTACTCTGCGACACCAAAGGCGTTGATGCGAGATACGGATGCACGACCATCGGAGGAGGAGGCAGTAGCCGTAAGGTCGCGTACACCAGAGCTATATGTATAGCTCTGGGCTCCCAAAGGAGCCTTTACCGCCGCCAGTTGCCCCGCCGTTACATCCTGAGTAACAACATAATCATTTGTAACAGCTAACACATCAGCATGCCCCCAGTCTGCAACGCTGGATTTGCAGACCTTGGCAATCATTCTCGATGTGCCATCATATGCAAATAGCTGCTTCGACAACAGACCCTCGCCAATTTTCGTTTCAATCTTTCGCGGGCACTCGACCATGCGCGAGGAATCTATAGAGTCGATCGAATCGTTAACCTGATAGTCAAAACTGGTAACTCGACTTAACTGACCATTAATGGAGGTTGTAACATCAGTCAGCCAGCCACAGCTGTCGTGATATTTATATGACGACATCGAACCATCCGGATTCAAAACGCTGCTCACAAGTGAACTTCTTGGCAAGCCTGAACAATATCGCCCTGAACTGTTTTGATATGCACAAACAGTCTCTGCGGACGCACCATTTGCTATCAACTTAGCAGATATCAATCTTTCGGCATCGTTAAAGATATATTCATTAACTGCACTACCAGCATCTGGCAAGGTCCTTGTTACAATAACCTTCTTTCCCGCACCCGAGCCTGATCTTTTCAAAGAGGCAGACATCCACACGGCGCCTTCAGATAAATATTCGATAGAGCCGCTATCCTGCGAAACTCTGGCATCACTGCCAGCTACGCCTTCTTTTGCCAATGCCGATATGATATTATTATCATCATGGTTAAGAGTTGTTGTAATAGCGGGACTTGAAGCTCCTATGGGTGTATACACCACCTGGATCGGGCGATGCTGGGCATCATATTGAAGAACCACAAAATATTTAGAGTCATAGGCGGCAATTTGAAAAGCCCCATCATCAACATAAGAATGCGCAAAGTCCGGCAAAGAACAACCAGGAACCAAATAGTTGTAATCCACCTGCCACCCGTTCCAGCTAAAGCTGTATATATCAGCAACTCGAGCTGCACTGTTGGATATTGAACAAAGCTCACCGGAGGGCAGATATGAACCACCCCACCATAAGTCTCGCTCAAAATCTTCCCACCCGCCGAGATCGTCCATATAGGATGACCAGTCGCTATAACACGCCTGAACGGCCTCACTGTAACTCGGACCGAAACGATGCACTATCCCTGATTCAAAATGCAAATCGTAGTTTCTATCTTTATGATATTCGGGTGTCCTGTCTCTCAGCACATAGGTTCTATTTGCATTTAGACTGATAGGGAATCCTATTTCGCTGAACTTGCCTTCTGAATAGGGAAATTCGAATATAACGATCTGCCCCCTGGGCCGAAGAAGCACGACTTTCTTAACATGCACAGCCCCCTCATCAACACAGCCACTCTCGACTATTTTTGTGCCAAGGCTATAAGACTGATAAATGCCATCATTGTCTTTTGCCCTGACAGGAGATAAATCCCCCCATGCATCGACAGCAGGAATCAGATACGTAAAAGGCAGATACGGAAACGATCCCTGCGACAGATATGCGTGAACCGGAATACCCGCGTACCAATTGGGCGTACTCGCCAAAGGAATTGTAATCTCCGGCTTATCTTGTCCGATTATCCATTTTATTGAACCGGTATCAGGGCCGAAAGACGAAATATTCACCGCCGTTTCAACAATATCATCAAAATCAGTATCGGAATAAACAAGATCGTCATATTTAGGGGGAACTTTCACAACCACGAAGTCCCATACTATTGCAGCCATGGGCGAATAAGCAGAATGGTTCCAGGCCCAATATTGCTTGTCATTAGTAAAAATATTTCTTCTTCTCTTGACTGCCCTACTGCTGCAAGCGTCAAACGCCTGAGCTCCTGGCGCACCGGTATACGTTTCCACAAAACCTTTATAATCTCCGGACAGCGAACAGATATAGCCAGCATAATCGCGCCATGAATATTTCCAGCTTGCTGAGAATTTATTAATTGGAGAACGAGCATCGGCTGCACCCATACCATCAATCTGAAACAAGACCGCAAAACAATCCAGAGATGTTGGTTCGTGATTATTCATGACAAGATAATCGCTTTTAGTAACTTGCCCCGAAGTCGACGCAGTTGAGCCATGATAGACAATGTAAGGCCTACTAAAATCTATCGGGGCATGCCAGGAGCCACGACCATACAACTCGCATTCCGATAAATTGCCATAATCTCTCGGCCAACTCACATAATCAGCAGCTTCGCCGCAATGGGCATTGGTACTTGCCCTTTCCCTGTAGTAATACTGGCAAGTATGCGCCACATTGGTCGGAAGATTGGGCACTACCATCTTAGCTTTAACTCGTTCATTACTCAGCGACCACGTGTTGTCTTTATACTCGCTGATCGTGGTTGAAAGGAGGCCTGTTTGGGTGCCATTATAGTAAGTATCTCTGCATGCTGCACCGGAGCACCATTGATTGTTAAAAGATAATGAATGAATAAGAACACTCTGCCAATTACCCGCAATTGAAGGAGCATGATCATTGGAAGGCATCCTGCTTCCAGCATCAAATCCTCGCAATACCGGCCAATCACGGTAGGCAGGATCATCATCGAATTGTTTCCATGCTGGGTGCTCTTCCGGGAAGTATACAAGATTGGTGCTGGACAGATCAGCACTTACCAACTTCCCGCCATTTTGCACATTATTGGCGAAACCTTCTGCATCAGTCCACAGCACCGTGTCAACATGTATCACTTTGCGCCCAACGCTTTTATCATATCCTTGAGAAGCCGTAACCCGAAGGAGATTGAGAGCATCACCTACTTGCTTCTGGATGTCTTTCCCTGCCGCGAACCAGGAATGTAACACATCGTTGGTGGACCATTGATCTATCCCAATTTTTGCATGTAAATTGCTTACCGTCCACATCGGAAAAGAACCTGGATAATTCGTCGCACCGACAACATACCCGACTTCTCCAGACCGTAACGGCGTCATAAAATGTACTGAATAGTCACCACTCGCATTGGCTTTATCCTGGCACACAAAAGATGGAATTATTGCGTCAATCGCTTTTGCCATCTCCTGATAATCGCTATATGGATGTATAAAACTTGGGCTGCTCAAGGGGGCTTTTATGCCAGCAGCAGCACAACGATCCATTATGCCCATGTAACACATCCACAAATGATTAGTCAGATCATTCCAGCTTGCATCATGCTCCCAAGCAGAGAAGTCTGCTGATCTTGCCACAGGCTGAAGCAGGAACAACAATGTCACTAAAGCTATAATCTTTCTAAGCATGTCTTAATTTCCTATTTGCGAAACGGTGTTATGACTTTGAAATCGACAAATCCTGTGTTGGTCAGTTTCTTTGGATCCGAGCCCAACAGGAATTCAGCTGAGTTAGTCAGTCCGTCAGCATCCGAATCTGCTCCGGAATCCGCCGCATCAACAGGATCAAAACCATTTTCGAGTTCCCACTTGTCAGGCATGCCGTCAGCGTCGGAATCGGAAGCCAGAGGATTAGCGCCATTTTGATATTCCTCAACATCGGCCAAGCCATCTCCATCCGAATCACTTGAAGCGGTCTTGCTCAAATCCCCGAAATACTGCATCTCCCATTCGTCAGGCAGGCCGTCATTGTCTAAATCATCCTCAAATAGCGAAATGGTCTGGATGCCACTTACATGATTACCGGCAGGATCGTCAGCTGTCCATGTCCTACTGATGACTTCTGTCTCGTATCCTTCAGGCTTGCATACCTTCAAATCAACTGCGGCTATCTCAAACCACGCAATTGTCGAACTTGGCTTTACAGCCGTGAATCTGACTTCGATTCTATTGCCTGCATCAGCCTCGGTAACCGGAACCGTCAATGAGTAGTTCTTCCATAAATACAGATCCCTTTCTCCATCATAATCAGACACAGCTAATTCAGCAGGCGGCAACAATGTTCTGTTATCAGTAACATTCACAACCGAAACATATATTTCTGGCGTGCAAGAAAGATAGCTCGACAGCTCAACAATACCGGCAAATGATACCTTCATAGAGCCACTCGCATGTATGATATACGGCAGGTTGGTTGCAACTGTCACCGTGTTACTGCTTTGGAAATGGTCATCCCAGTCCATTACCCGAACTACACCTTGAACCGG
>CAMCYG010000150.1 GCA_945883775.1 Victivallis vadensis | reverse complement strand
AAAGACCCCGCTTTGTTTCTGGCTCCGGTAAAGTATGGGGAGGTGTGGTTCACTTTCCGGCGGAATGGACTTGGGATCCCGGGTGAGTCATGGAGCAGTGTGATAGATCTTGTTTATCTTTACCGTCATACCAGGAATGTTGAGCCGCTGGCGTCGATGTGGGCGCTGGTTCCGCTTGCGGAACAGATGGCAAATGACTCCATGGGTCAGCTCCGAAACGCTAATATCAGGGCCTGTTTGGCGGAGCTCGATGCGAGGCAGAAAGCCGGGACTATCAGTCAGCGCATGGAATATACATACCCGACGGTTCTTTCTCTTGCCGGCAGGGGAGCTGATGCTCACAGCATGTTGGAGGCACTGGCCGTAAAGTATCCGGACAATGTTCGTGATATAAAATTCCAGCATGCAGTTCTTTATGATCAGGAAGGACGATGGCAGGACTCTTACGAGATTATGAAGAGCATTGACGACAGCAAAGACGATGTAAGGAATCTGACTGAGGATCAGATTAGGATAAATGCCATGATGAACCTCAATATGGGCGTATGTGCATTGTCGATGGCTACGAAGTTGAAGAAAGAGTTTCCTGATTCCGTGGAAGTGGATATGGCATTGGCGGCGATATGGGATGTGTTCGGGTATAAAGAACAGGCGATCCAGATCATGGGCCGGCAGAGGAATCTGCTTTCTGGATTCCTCATACAGCTGATGATGGAAACAGGCCGGTTTGCAGAGGCCGATAAACTGTCGCGTTCGCTCGGGCTTCCGAAGAGCAAGAGTCCTGATGCTATGAAGCAGGCCAAGAGCCTTCCCAGGGCAGAAATGGCAATCGAACGAAGATGGCCGCTTCCTCTGGATCAGGCTGGAATGGACGCGGAAGCGCAGATGGTAATAAAGAGGTTTGGTGGGGGAGGCAGTCCTTTTGTGCGAGGTTTGGCGGAGTTGGAGGCCGGTTGGTACAGATCTGGCGGGTCGCCTGAGATGTCAGACATGAAGAAGTGGTTGAGTCTCGGTCGTGACGGTGCCGAGAAAGCTTCGGCATTGCACAGGCTTTGCGTGTTGCTGGGCAGACAGGGTCGTTATGTTGAAGCACTTAGCGTTTCTCTGGAGGCGCTGAAATATCTGCCGGAATCAGAAGTGCTCTGGCGGCTTGCTGTGTCACTGTCGGAAGGCCGGCAGGATCTTGTCGGGCAAGCGCATAAAGCATGCCCGTATGATCCGGAAATATGGCTTGCCTGTCTGGTTCTAAGCCAGAAAGTGACCAAAGAAGGGCCCTGCATATCTGAGAAGGGGTTGAATGACGCTTTGGCTTTTCTTCCTGTGGAGCACGTGATAAGAGCTGGTGATTTCCTTTTGAGAAACGGTCATGTCGAGTTAGCATACAGATGTTCCCAGAATGCAGTATCACGGGCAGAAGGCCTGTTGTCTGTTTATATCTTCGGGTTGCGATGCGCTTACGCAAAGAAGAATGTTGAATATGCAAAGAAATGTGTGCTTCTCGGGATAGAGAATGCTCTTGATCCGGCGCCATTCTACGAAGCGCAGGTGCACTTAAATGGAGTATCCAGGGTTGATGACAAGGATCTTATGGTGGCGATGGAGTATCTGCAGGGCCGATTCCCTGCGAACAGGATCTGGGGCGAGCGGCTTGGTCAGCTGTACTTCCAGTCTGGTGATCCGCTTAGAGCTCTCAATGTGCTTGGTCCGGTAATAGACCTTGGGATGAAGAGTGTACGGGTGGAATCCATAGTCATAGCAGCCGAGTCAGCGCGGCTTGAGGGTAAGGATGGAGCTGCTCTGCGCATCCTTGATTCGGCTTATTTGCTTTATCCGGAGAAGCTCAGCGTTCTTAATAATTATGTGTATAGCTTGTCTTCCGATGAGAGGACTATATCTGCGGCGTTGGATCTTCTGCCAAAGCTGCTGGCGGTAGGGGCTAAGAATGCTGCGGTGCTTGATACGGCTGCTACGGTCTATTTTCGGTCCGGTAATCTTGCAAAAGCTGAAGAATATATGGAGAAAGCGCTCAAGAGTGTGGCTACTAACGATTATTCTGTACTCGAGATCTATCTGAATTCAGCCAACATAATGTTTAAAAGCGGACGCATTCCAGAAGCGAAACAGCTTGTGGATAAAATACTTGCGAGTCCGAAGCGGTCCGACTTTATTGACAATGCCACCCGTAATCTTAATGATCGTATAAGACAGCGCAACACTCGGTGATGATGCAATGCTGGCCGAATCTTTGATTGCAGAATCTTCAGGAATATAATAACTTAGTACTGAGGAAGTTGTAAAAAATTATCGCTATGCGCAACACATTTTACAGAGTCGTGCTGTGTAGCTCGGTGTTATACTGTCTTTGTGTCATTGTATCAGGCTGTGCCAGCGGCAATAAAGATATCAATATCAGCCGGTTATTAAAAGACATTGAAGCGTCGACTCAGAAAAAACCTGTCTATGCAGGACCGGACTCGCCGGATTCTCCTGTATCGAGGGGCGCACCGCCTCAGCAGGAAGGAAGAAGTTCTCAGAAAACTGCTCCCTCTGCACCATTAAATAAGAAGGATATCACTATCCAGCCTGACTGTATCGTTCAGGTTACTGTTGCGGAAGATGCGACTTTGGATGGAAGTTATCCTGTCAATGAGATTGGTGCCATTGAGTTCGGGTATGTTGGGCCAGTGATCCTCTATAACAAGACAGAGGAGGAGGCGGCCGTAAAGATAACCGAGATTGTCGAATCAAGGTATATTAACAATGCTGCTGTAAAGGTGAAGATCATCAGGGCATCCTATGATCGAGTAAAGGTAGGCGGTGCGGTAAATAAGCCTGGTATTATAAAAATCGGAGCTGGCGATGGCATATCGCTGAACGATGCGCTTCTTCAGGCTGGAGGTTTGCGGCCATCTGCTCGAGGTGCGAAAGTCAAGATCGTCAGGGGTGGCCTCCGTTCTGCAGTATCCGCGGCCATGAAAGGCGAGGAATATACCCTTGTAACTGAGGATGGCAAGCCCACTGTCCCTGAAGTAATCCTGAAGAACAATGATATGATAGATGTGTTTTCTACCGAAGTTGCGGCGACTGATGTAGGAGGGGAGAAGGAGGTTACCGTGCTGGGAGAGGTGAATCAACCCGGCATATACAGGTTTAGCGGTGTGGAGCCGTGTACGGTCATGCATCTTATCTTTAAGATGGGTGGGCTTCCTCTGTATGCAAACAAGAAGGAGTTGAAGGTTGTTCGCAAAAATCAGGATGGTACTGAGACCGAGTTCGAGGTCAATGCCGAGAAAATACTCAAGGATGGCGATCCTAACAGTGATTTCCAGCTTGAAAATGGTGATAGGATCATTGTTCCGGAGCGCAAGATAAGTCTTTTCTGATGCGTAGTGCTCTTTTTGTCAGCTGAGTGCTGTCAGATCGAAGACTTATAATATTAGCTGTGGATTTATGGCTGCTACTGAAAATCAGAAAATAGACATACGGACGTATATAGGGATTATATTCTTTCGCTGGCAGGTAATTGTCCTGTGTTTTCTTTATTCCCTTCTTGCTGCAGTTGGTTACATATATTGGACGCCTAAGCAGTATCTTACCAGCTACAAGATAATGATATACAGCGATCCTAATCTCACCATTCAGCGGTCGGCCACGCCTTGGCAATCTTTCACAACTCACAGCTACCTGCTTCAGAGCGAGCGGCTCAGGCAGCAGGCGGCTGCAAAATTGCAGAAGGATTGGCTCGCTGAAGTCGGTAGTGTCGGCAGAATGGTGCTGCCTGTTGAAATCAAGCAGGAGCGTATGCTCGGATCAACTCTAAATATAAGTATCAAAAGTACCATACCGCTTTATGCTGAGGCATTTCTTAAGGCGCTGTATTCGGAGCATGCGACAGAATGGCAGGAAATTCAGAACCTGGCCACGAAACAGGCCTCTGATATGCTTGAGACAGAACTGCGGCATCTTAGAGACCAGATGATGGCATCAGAAAATGATCTGATAGAATATAAGCGTCTGCATGATATCGCCAGGGTTGAGGCGCGTGGTTCCGCCGAAAGCCGTTATCTGCAGGCGCTGATGGAGCGCAAAAGCCAGATACAGACGGAGCTTATGCTGCTAGAGGCCCAGTATCCCGTCCTCAAAGGCGCCGGAGCCGGCGTTATAAGCAGTGTCTTCCAGCTGACGCGCGAAACAGGAACGATAGAGGCGGTTCCTGAGGAAGTCGAGCGGCCGATGCTTGATGAGGCGGGCCGTTCTGATGGGGCTGTAGGGGTCGTGGGTGTCTCCGATAAACCGAGACTCCCCAAAGAATTGACATCCGATGTTCTGCCAAAGGTTACGAATGAAGAACATGGCAATATCCAGCAGATGAAGCTTAAGCTCGACAAGCTCCGGCAGAAAGAACGTGAACTGGCGGCCAACTTAAAACCCGAGCACCCGCAGTATAGAGATATATTGAAGCAGATTGATGCGGCTGAGCAGGAGATGGCTCTGCAGTCGCAGATCGAGATGGGCAAGATGAATGATCGCCATAAGGCGCTGACTATACAGTTGGGTGCGCTGGAATCGGCCGAGTATAAGTGGCAGGCGAAGAATCTGCTTGCCAGTCAGCGTCAGTCAGATCTTAAACGAATAAGCGCCGAGGTTGATCGCTTCGAAAAGAACTACAACAGTCTTTACCAGAATTTGCATAGCATGCGCGTCTCGGAGTCGCTGAAGGCTGAGCACTTCAGGATTGTGGAACCGATTTCTACCGCGCCTGATCCCATATGGCCGGATCCTTCGAAGATCATGCTTGTTGCTCTCGCAATCGGAGTTGGATTGGGATTTGGCTTTGCGATACTCCTGCAGACGATCGACAACACGGTGCAGTCCATAGAGGATGTCGAGAAGGATCTTGGTCTTCCTTTCCTGGGCGGCGTGCCGTACTGGGTGCATGGCGGGCTTGAATATTCTGTGCGGCCTATTGTGACAGAGGAGAACTCTA
>CAMCYG010000149.1 GCA_945883775.1 Victivallis vadensis | reverse complement strand
GGACGTTCCTCTGCATTTCACAAGATTCCATCCTGCCTACAAACTGCAGAATCTCACGCAAACCCCTCCGGCCATACTTGCGAACGCCCGAGCCACGGCTATGAAACAAGGCTGTAACTACGTCTACACCGGCAATCTGCCGGGAAATGACGGCGAGAACACCTACTGCCCGAAATGCAAAACCATGGTTATAAAACGTTACGGGATGATGACCATGTCAAACGGACTCAAAGGCAATAACTGCCCCAATTGCAACAACGTCATTCCCGGCATCTGGAGCTGAATCTGCCTGAGGTAAAGCGGGACGGCTCAGCCGAGCCGTCAGAGTGCTTAGCGAAGAAAACTCGATGAGCCGCACCCAAGCCAAGAATCACGCCTGATTGCAAATACTATGTTGTCAATGAAGCAATAAAGGGATAACATGACATTTTTTAGTAGTGCAAACATATA
Source organism: Victivallis vadensis (assembly GCA_945883775.1). GTDB lineage: Bacteria > Verrucomicrobiota > Kiritimatiellia > UBA8416 > CAMCYG01 > CAMCYG01. The sequence continues at coordinate 4,577 of CAMCYG010000149.1, read as the reverse complement.
CTGACACTAGGAAACCATATAATGCCATTGTCTCGAGAGAAAAAAGCAGCCTTGATGGGCTCGTCATATATCAGAAAGATTATGGAGCACGAAGAGGCACTTCAGATTCTTTATTCCTGTTTTGCATCTGCATTCCCCAAATATCGTGAATTCTGGGAGCAGATCGCTCAGGAAGAGTTACGCCACAAGCAAATGACGCTTGTCCTTGATCAAAAAACCAAGACAGGCGAATTCGGCTTCCGCCGTCCTGATTACTTATACTCCAACCTCGTCGACAGCATACAATTTGTCACAAACATCATACAGCGTGTAGAGACAAAAGGCATAACCATGAGAGAAGCGCTTGCCACCGCAGTCAAGGCCGAAAGCAATATGCTTGAATCAAAGTACATGGAGGTCATACACGAAGACTCCGAGAGCGCAAAGAGAATACTGGGCATCTTGAGACAAGACACTGAATCGCATCTCAAAAAGATAAAAAAAGAAGCTGGCAAATTCAAATGGCACGTTCTTGGAGGGAAAACATGCAAGCCTTCTATACACTTTGAGATCAACCAGAAAAGCATGATAGATGAGGCAAAACAGGCCCAGCTGGAAATACTCGAATGTCTGGTATCCCTGGAAGAAAGCCTCAGCACCCTTTACAATACTTATCAGACCAAATTGGATGATTACTCGGATTTCTGGGCGAAAATTGCCACAGAAGAGATGCAACACGCAGCAATGCTCAAGACTCTTTATCCTTATCTGCAAAAAGGAAACCTTTTCCAGAACATAGGAAGATTCAACAAAGAAGCGATGATCAAAGAGATCGACAACATACTTGACATTGAATATAGCGCCAAAAACAAAACACTTACCATGCAGGAAGCACTTCACAACGCTCTCAAATTAGAAACCCAGCTTGCCGAAAGCTCTTTCTACTCCACCGTAGAGTCAGCATCACCCGAATTCAAAGTAATCTGCGAACGCATGACCAGCGTGCTTCACGAACATAAAAAAAGACTGCAGGATAAGACCATAGCCTATCAGAAAGAGAAGAAAGACAACGTGGAATGGATCTGATCCTCGTTTATGATTGAATGCCTGCCCTAATTATGAATAATTACCGCTCATTATGAATACTAAAAACTGGATAGCCATTCTTGACTTTGGGTCACAATACAGCCAACTCATCGCTCGCCGCATCCGCGAACAAAAAGTATACTCTGAACTCCTTCTATACCACACGACAGCCGCTGAGCTTAAAAGACGCAAACCGATGGGCATAATACTATCAGGCGGCCCCTCCAGCGTCTTCGAGAAAGGCGCGCCACTGTGCGATCCAGAGATATTCAAACTCGGCATTCCTGTCCTTGGCATCTGCTACGGCATGCAGCTCACAGCAAAGACGCTCGGGGGCAAGGTTCACCCCGGCCACAGCCGCGAGTACGGCAGTGCCCATATAAAACAAGCCGCCGCCAGCAAAATTTTCAAGAAACTGCCCAAAAACCTCAAGGTCTGGATGAGCCATGGCGATCAGGTCGAGATTATGCCGGATGGATTCAAGACGCTGGCCAAGACACACACCTGCCCCAATGCAGCTATGTGCAATGAAAAAAAGAGTATTTACGGACTTCAGTTCCACCCGGAAGTGGTTCATACCCCGCACGGGACAGAACTCCTGCGCAACTTCATATTCGACATCTGCCAGTGCAAGCCCGACTGGGAAATGCAGCACTTCATCAATGAAAGCATCAAGGCCATACGCAAAGAAGTAGGCAAAGGCCACATGGTATGCGGTCTCAGCGGCGGCGTTGATTCCTCTGTAGTTGCCGTGCTACTCCAGAAGGCGATCGGCAAGCAGTTGCATTGCATATTCGTAGACAACGGACTCCTGCGCGCAGGCGAGGCACTGCAAGTAGAAGAGACTTTCGCCGTAGGGTTCGGCATCGACCTGAAGATTGTGGACGCCAGCAAGCTGTTCCTAAGTAAACTCAAAGGCGTGACTGATCCTGAGACCAAACGCAAGATCATCGGCAAGACATTCATTGATGTATTTGCAGATGAAGCGCGCAAAATCGAACACGAAATCAAATACCTGGCGCAGGGAACTCTTTATCCTGACGTCATTGAGAGCTTCTCTCCGATCGGCGGCCCCTCGGCAACGATAAAGAGCCATCACAATGTCGGCGGACTCCCGAAAGACCTCAAATTCAAGCTCATCGAGCCGGTAAGGGAACTTTTCAAAGACGAAGTTCGCCTACTTGGCAAGACAATGGGTGTTCCGGACGCAATCATCAACCGCCAGCCATTTCCAGGCCCAGGCCTTGCTGTGCGCATACTCGGCGACATAACCGAAGAACGCGTATCCCTACTGCAGAAGGCCGACATCAGGGTTCAGGAAGAAGTCCTCAAAATGAAGAACTACAAAAATATCTGGCAGTCGTTTGCAGTGCTGCTCCCCATCCAGACCGTCGGAGTTATGGGTGACAGCAGAACATACGAGAACGTAGTAGCGATCAGGGCAGTAGAGAGCCGGGACGGAATGACCGCTGACTGGTTCAAGATCCCCTACAACGTGCTCGGAAAAATATCCAACAGGATCATCAACGAAGTCCGCGGCATTAACCGCGTTGTCTACGACATCAGCTCCAAGCCCCCGGCTACCATCGAGTGGGAGTGAGGAATAGTTGACGGTGGACAGTGAACGGTTGACCGGAAACAGTCAGGCAAGCAGTGGACAGAGAAAACAAACCCGCTGTATGAGGATTTACTTCAACAGAAATAATTTCAATTATGACTGGTGGTCTTTGACACAGTCATACCTCATGAACGTCAAGCCGGAGCATACAGTTCTGGAAATCGGCGCATCAGTTCCTGAGCGTACAAGACAGCTCGCCTCCAAATGCAGGCGACTGCTGGGCGTTGAACTGTTCAAAGACAGAATGCCTGCACCAGAAGGTAATATTGAATATGTAAATGCCGACTGGCAGGAGCTGTCAAAACACGTACCGGAAAACAGCATAGACATTGCCATCTCCAGCCATGTAATTGAACACGTAACGGACGACCTTAAGGCGCTCAACGAACTCTTCAAGGTTCTTAAACCCGGAGGAATCGCGCTTATCAACACGCCCAACAGGAAACGGCTGACCCGCGCCGTCATCGAGCTCTTCACAGGCGAACGAAAATTCCCGTATTGGGAGCATCAGCGCGAATACGTCGAAAATGATCTCGAAAGATTGCTGGCTGCATCTAGCTTCCGCACAGGCAACATCATCCCTATTGTCTTCGGTATACATGGCGGCCCAGTTTTCTGCTATATGGAGGAAGCCCCTGCATCACTGCGTAAATTCGCCAACTACTGGGAAGTACATCTAACGAAGAAAGCTTGAAGCAATCACTGAGCCGATAGGCGTGATTCATAAAAAGAATCGTCGATCAGGGGATCGACTTCTTCAGCATAGCAGCAGATCATAGACAATTGTTTTATTTTGTAGGAGCCGACGGCGTCCACCATAGCCTCCGGCGACGGTCGGATCCCCGTATCGGCGATTCTTCTCGGCTGAACCCTGCAACGTTAACAACTCATCCTCTTTTTCATGGACATCGGAGCGCAGAATAAGCACTATTCTTCGCATGAAAAGGGACCTGAACAGAATCCAGAACGAAACGTACGACGTCGTGGTCGTTGGCGGCGGCATGCAGGGAGCCTGCGTCGCGCATGAGGCCGCCTCACGGAATCTTAAAACCTGCCTGATTGAGGCCAACGACTTCGCGAGCGGAGCATCGTACAATTCATTAAAGATCATACACGGCGGATTGAGATACCTACAAACATTCGACCTGATCAGAATGCGCGACTCCATCAGAGAAAGACGCGCGCTGCTGCGTATCGCACCGCACCTAGTGCATCCGTTGGAGTGCATGATGCCGACAGAACCGTTACCTAGACTAAGAAGTCTCGCAGGAATGGCCGCCGCACTGACCGCTAACGGTATTATGTCCTGTGACCGAAACCTAGGCCTGAGCTGTGATCACACAATCGGACTCGGCAGACTGCTGTCAAAAAACCAGATGCGAGAAATATTCGGAGAGAACATCATGCCGGGCGACATGACAGGTGGCGCCGTCTGGTATGACGCCATGGTGCACAATGCCGAACGACTGGTACTGAGTTTCATATCCACAGCCTGCAGCCGGTACGGCATGGACGCGGCCAATTACTGCAAAGCAACCGGCTTCACGGTCAGCAACGGCCGCGTTACAGAGATCAAAGCTACCGATGCGAACACTGGTTCTGCCGTTTGCATAAAAACCAAAGCTGTGATCAACTGTGCCGGAGCCTGGATAGAAAAACTGCTCGACGGCGCAAACATCAAGCACCCAAATCTGTTCACCCCGTGCAGGGTCATGAATGTTCTGACCAGAAAAAAATTATTCCCGGTCGACAAGGCTATCGGCTCTTTTAAAGGTGGCAGGACTTTCTTCTTTGTGCCATGGCGCAATTACTGGATGATCGGATCGAATGAAAAGAACTGGGAAGGCGATCCGGACGATATTAAAGTCACTGAACCCGAAATCGAGGAATTCCT
>CAMCYG010000148.1 GCA_945883775.1 Victivallis vadensis | reverse complement strand
TTGGCAATGTCAGAAAGACTGCGAGCTCAGTATCGTAACAGCGCCGCTGCTGCGACAAACATCGAAAACCAGATATCCTACCTGCAGACATCCGACAGCTGGTTGCAGAAAATACACGACATATTCGGCCGTATGGCTGAACTTGCCGTTGCAGCCAATGACGGAACCAAGTCGGCCACTGACCGTGGCAACCTGCAGAAGGAATTCCGGCAGATGCAGCTCGAAGTAAGACGTATCACTACCGGTTCGGCCGCCGCAGCCAAATATAACGGTTCGGCACTGTTCCAGGGTCAGCAGAAGAAAGTTCAAGTTGGTCCCGACTTCGGACAGGAGTTCACGGCACAGTCGATTGCTCTGACTGCTGGAGCTGTAACGCAGTGTATCGGCAAGCTGTCGGCCACCTCGTCCACGAAGGTAAACTGGGGCAGTTTGATTAACACAGCGCAGGTCAGTATCTCTGTCCAGTCACTGGCAGGACAGGCAGTGTCCAAGCTGAACGTCGGAATCGACTATATCAGTCAGACACGCGCCGTTGTCGGTGCACAGCAGAGCCGGTTGACACATACGCTGGAAGGTCTCAGGACGTACGAGGATAACATCCGCGCGTCTGAAAGCCGTCTGCGTGATGTAGATATCGCGAAGGAGACGACACAGTTCTCCAAGTACCAGATTCTTACACAGATCGGTACAGCGATGTTAGCCCAGGCCAATGCCCTGCCGCAAGGCGTGGTACAGCTGGTCGGTTAATAGTTGAAGAGATAGTTCGCAACGGGGGACAGGCTTGCCTGCCCCCCGTTTTTATTTATGAATGGCCCGTGGGCACATTCATAAATAAAAACAAAGAAGATTTCCACGGCATATCGCTTGCTAGTAATGGCGCTAGTAGGATATAATCTATCATGATTAAGGGAGTTATATTATGACTGTAGTCAATTCAGCTGGAATGGTTAGTGGCATGGATATACAGTCCTTTGTCGATAAATTGGTCAAGGCGGAGTCGGCAAAAATTACCAAGATTGAGGACAAGCAGATAGCAGTTCAGGCCGACGTCTCAGCCTGGACAGCACTAAGCGGTACCATGTCCAGTCTCACCAGCTCCCTTTATACTCTCCGTTCCTATGATACTTGGAACAAAATGGCGGCGACCAGCTCGGATATTACCAAGGTTACTGCAACTGCTTCAAGCGGAGCGCTGGCAAAGACGTATAGCATTGATGTGACGCGTCTGGCGCAGGCTCAAAGTATTGCGTCAAGTAAGGCGTCGGATCTGGGATTGACAGGTGTCGATGATCTGCTGACGAATGTCTCCGGCATAAATGTTTTCGATCAGTTTACCATCGAAGGCGAGACGGTCACTATCGAGGCTGATGATACTCTTGACACTTTGCGGGATAAACTCAATGGCGCAAGTGATGATCTGGTCGATCAGACCAAGGCGTTCACGGCCACAATACTGGACAATAGGCTGGTAATTACCAGGGATAACACGGGATCAGATATCATGCCGGTGTCGGATGTCTGGCCGGGCGGTGTGCTTGATAAGCTGAACATATACAATGGCAGTTATGAGAACCAGCTGTCTGCGGCGCAGACTGCATTGTTTACTGTCAACAATGCTACTATAGAGCGTTCTTCCAACACAGATCTGACCGATGTAATTGAGAATGTAACTCTTAACCTGCTCAACGAGACCGACGGCGATCCAATAACATTGAGAATCGATAGAAATACAGATACTCCAAAGGCGGCGCTTCTGGATTTTATTACCAATTATAATGCGACGGTCGCCAAGATACAGTCATATACCAGCATTGATCTTTCTAATCCCAAGAAGCCTGTTACCGGTGAATTGCAGGATGATCAGCAGATAACGCCGATGCTGTATAATCTCAGACGGCTGGTAACGGCAAGTCAGTATCAGTATATGGACAGCACAAATGCAGCTTATTCTTATGGCGGTCAGGCCGGGGTGATGGATAGCCTTGAGGATATAGGAATATGGACCTCCGGCAAGGAGAACAGTATTAGTGTTGTTGATGAAGATAAACTGGATGCCATGCTGGCGAATTATTTCGACAAGGCTGAGCAGCTGGTCAGAGGCGTAAGCGATACTGAAGGCTTATCGCACGGCGTAATCGATGAATTTTATACTTATGCAGATGCGCAGACTTCAAAACTTACCGGAATGATAGATAAGCGCGTTGTTTCTCTGCAGGACAAGATCACCGCATATACAGTGCAGACTGAAAAGATGTGGCAGGATCTTGATGCATATGAGCAGAAGCTCTGGAAGCAATTCGGCGCGATGGAAGATGCCATGGCCTCACTGCAGAGCCAGATGGCGTCATTAACCAGTATGCTCGGGATGAAGTGATTTTGTCCTGAACGGGCGTACGCTGTTTGTAAGGTTGTCTGCTTCTACGGCACGCATGATGCTTTCCCTGATATAATCATAAGGTTTTAATATCATGATATATCAGGTGTTCCATAAAGAGGAATTGTTCAAAGTCTGCATTAAAGATAATGCACGAATTCGGCCTATTGGCGTTGGTCCTGCCGTCTCGTTCTGCGAGAAAAACGGTATTTTAAGCGACTTTAGCGGGCGAGATAATATCAGCCATCTTAATCATCTTCTGAGTGAATGGAGCGCCATTTATTGGATATGGCGGAATATGAATCAGATCTCTGATTCGGACAGCTGGGTCGGAATATGCCACTATAGGCGCCCGCCTGCCAGTGCACTTATGGCTGATAATTGTCAGGTTGTCGGCTCAATATTGGATAAATGCGATATGCTCTCCTGGGTTCCTAATTACAACAGCCTTGCCGGGCAGTCCCAGAAAGATCATCCGGGCTTGATTGAGCTGATGGCGTCTGCTATCTCGACTTGCCACGGTGAAAAAAGTGCGCGGAAGTTTCTCGCGATGTCCGGTATACCGACTTTTAACCCTTATTCATTATGCTTCATCATGAAAAAGGAAAGCTTTGCGGGTTTTGCGGCATGGTCATGGAAGGTAATAGACTTACTGGTCTATGCTTCCAGTACAGAGGAAAGCGTAATGGCAGGCTTTGATACAAAAGCCCCGCGCGGGATAGGTTATATTGCAGAGCGATTGCTGCCTGTCTGGTGTTTTCTGAATAAGATCAATGTCTTGTATACAATCAGCGGCGCTTATCCGTCACTCGGTCAGATGGTCGATTCTAAACTGATGGAGGCGGAATGCGCTATGTCCTCATAGGTGCTGGTCCCACCGGACTGAGTGCCGCCGCCAGATTATCATCTCTTGGCGAGGACTGGCATCTGTATGAAGCTCAGCAGCAAGCGGGAGGCTTGTCTGCCAGCTTCAGTAAAGACGGCTATATCTGGGACCTCGGTGGACATGTTCTGTTCTCTCATTACAATTATTTCGATGTTGCGATGGAGGCCGTCATGGGCAGAGACATGTGGCTTGTACACAGGCGCAAGGCCTATGTTCAATTGCTCAATCGCTGGATCCCTTATCCCCTGCAGAACAACATTCACTATCTGCCTGAAAAAGAGATGGAAGAGTGCATTAACGGCCTGAAGGCGATTTCTGGTTCTGATGGCGCCCGTCCGGGGAATTTTGAGGAGTGGATAAACGCGAATTCGGGTGCGGGTTTGGCAAGGCTGTTTATGATGCCGTACAATCGCAAGGTGTGGGCAGCAGAGCCAGCTTCAATGTCAGCATCATGGCTCGGGGAACGGGTTAGTAAGCCGGACCTGGCAAGGATACTCAGTTGCATGAACAGCAGGAAAGATGATGACAATTGGGGCCCTAATAACATATTCAGATTTCCCTTGAATGGCGGAACCGGTGCAATCTGGAATGCGGTGTCTTCGCAGTTGGATCAGTCGCGCGTCTCATACGGCTGTAAAGTGATGAAGGTGGATCCCGATAAGAAGATGGTTTATTTTGAAAACGGCAGAGTTGCTGCATATGACAAGCTTATAAGCACCATGCCGCTTGATATGCTGATGGGTCTCTCGGGCTTTGTTGATCTGCAGGCAGAAGTGGAGAAATTGGTATACACCAGTGCGCACATAATTGGGGTGGGGCTGAAGGGCCAGATGCCTGAAGAATGCAAGTCAAAGACCTGGACATATTTCCCTGAGGAAATGTTTAGCTTTTACAGGGTCACGATGTTCAGCAATTACAGTCCAAATAACGCGCCATGTGGTTCTTACTCGCTGATGGCAGAAGTGGCGGTTCGTGCGAATACCAAACAGTCCGAGGTGGACGTGACAAGCCGCGCTATTGACGGTTTGGCTAAAGCCGGGATGATGTCGCAGGACTCTGAAGTGGAATCTGTGTGGAGCAAATGGATCAGGCATTCCTATCCTGTTCCCACAACTGGGAGAGATGATGTTCTTCGCCTGATTCTTCCTGCTCTTGAGTCGAAAGATATATACTCGCGCGGCAGGTTCGGAGCATGGAAATACGAGGTTGGCAATATGGATCACTCATTTGCACAGGGCCGGGAGATTGCTGATCGACTTGTCCTTGGAATTCCCGAGATAACAATAAACTTTCCTGACGCTGTTAATTCAAGCGGCGCAGGTAATCGTGACCTGTCTGAACCACTATCGGCATCGCTGCAAAATGGTTCAGCTCAACTCCAGAAGAATGTGGCTTGAGTCGTTTTGCCGCCAATTACCGAAAGTCATCGGGCTAAATCCTTGCTTTCTATCAGGTTGCGTGTCTCTTTGTGTGATTCAGAGGCATGCAGGATGCTTGCCTAGTTATCAATTGATGGATCAGAATGATTTGACATGGAGGTCGTCGTGCATTCCAATATATTGGCATTGATACCTGCCAGGGGTGGCTCTAAGGGCTTGGCTGGTAAGAACATGCGTCGCATTTCCGGTCGCCCTCTGATTTATCATACAATCAAAGCGGCGCTGGATTCCGGAGTGTTTGACCGGATACTTGTCAGCACGGATGACCCTGCAATTGCGCGTTTTGCTACAAGGTCAGGCGCCGCTGTTCCGTTCCTGCGCCCGAAGCATATTGCCGGCGATAAAACGCCCATGATAGATGTCGTTAGGCATGCCTTGAC
>CAMCYG010000147.1 GCA_945883775.1 Victivallis vadensis | reverse complement strand
GTAATACTGGAATGCGTCATGAAACAGGCCAATCTGAAAAAACAGCAGCAGCATCAGGAAATACACGGCCAATATGACGGGAACCGGCCTCCGGGCGCAGGAACTCAAATTGTTCACGAGCGATGACATTTGGATACTATACACCGTTGCGCGGATTTTATTAAGTATTTTATACGGGATTCCTTCATTGAGATATCGCGCCAGCAAAGGCCCTAAGCCATCTGAATTCTGCCTTGTTTGCGCTATTATTTCAAAACCGCTTGTCTCTTTTGCAGGAGTCGCCCCCCCATATCGACGATTTTCTTTTGTGACTATCCGACTAATTTCGCCGATCAGGGGATCGGCTCCTACAAAAGAATATGCATCAAGACTTGTGATTTTACGTTGGATTGCTCGCTACCTCCAGTATAGATCTTGCCCTGCTATCTGACGCCGTATTCACCTCACGCACGGCTTGCCTTGCGCTAATGTTAATGTCATCATTAAACAAGTTTCTATTAAGACTGGAGAAACATGTTATATATCGATCAATCTTCTTTGGCCACTGCTGGCAGGCATCTTTTATGCATGCTGGCAATTACGGCAACATGTTTTATTGCCTTCTCGCCATCACTGAAGCACTCATTCGCATGGGATGATCATGCCCTGATTCTCGAAAACAGCAACCTTGCCGGTGATTCAGTGGGAAAGACATTTCTGCGCCCATTCTGGAACACACCCGACAAACTTAACATTGGCTCCCGGAAATTCTACAGACCGATGGTGATTCTATCCTACAAAGCCGATCACGCCGTTTATGGCTACAGCCCGCACGGCTATCATTTTACCAATATTCTTCTGCATTCTGCATGCGCTGTTTTACTGTACTTTGTTGCACTTTCCCTATTGAGGAACCAGCTCTACGCCATACTTGCGGCACTTCTATTTGCCATACATCCAGTCCACGTCGAAAACGTCAGCTGGATATCAGGTCGAACCGACCTTATATGTGCGCTGTTCCTTCTGCCAGCGTTTTACTTTTTTCACCAGCACTTCCAGCGCAAAGACAGGCCGCTGACACTTCTTTTGATGTCCGGCCTGCTGTATTTTCTGGCACTATTGGCCAAAGAGACTGCCATCTCATTCATATTCATAATTTCAGCATATCTGCTGGCTTTCCACCTCAAAAATATTTCATGGAAGCAGATGATAACACCTATGCTCATCATCTCTGGCATTACTGCAGGTTATGCGCTTATCAGGATCATAACGCTCGGTGCATTCGGTTCAGTTGCAGATTATGGAACCTGGCTGGAAAGAATAATTAGCATCCCAAAGGCATTTACGCTATATCTCGGCCTTCTATTGAACTCACTTGGCATGGATCCTCATCATTCATATGGATTGGCATCACTGGATAGCCCGTCAATGCTGATACCATACTTCTGTATCCCCCTGATTTACATACTTGCCGGATGGATTACGTTTAAAAGAAGCCATTGGCTGACATTGTTCCTCCTTCTATGGATACCTGCCAGCCTAGCACCCGTCTTCAATTTCGGGACATTCGGAGATGTGATGATAGCCGACAGATTCCTGTACATACCCTCAGCCGGTTTCTGTATCCTGGCAGTCAAGGCACTTCAATTGGCGAGCAACCCTTTAATTCCGGCCGGGTGGCGAGTGAAGCCCATTCTTGCTGTTGTGGTTACACTCTTCATCACCTCACTGCTGATGGTGACTTTGCGCTATCAACTGGTCTGGTCCAACGACACAGCGCTCTTCACCTACGCAGTTAATAAATCGCCAAAGTCGTCATATATACAATTCAATCTCGGACTCAGCATGGCACGTAACCATAATTATACCGGAGCCCTGCAGCATTTCAGGAAAGCAATAGAGCTGGACCCCATGGCAAAAGAATCAATGACCAACCTCGGGGTAACGATGAATAATATCGGCATGTACAAGGAAGCGTTGTTTTATCTCAATAAAGCAGTTCAGACAGGAGACAGGAGCAGTCTTCCATATCTAGCAATGGGCGAGGCTTACAGGAACCTGGGCGACATGACAAATGCCATTAAACATTACAGATTATCGCTTAACATCGCAGAGACGCCAACCGCCATCAACAATATTGGCGAAGCCCTGATTGCAATAGATAGGCCTGATGAAGCCGTCAAGGAATTCACGAAACTGCTGGAATCAGGAGAAAAGGCTTTTGTGCTTAACAACCTCGGCCTGGCCTGGTACGAAGCGGGCGGCTACCTGGAATCCCGCAAAGCACTGGAGAGGGCTTTACGCATTATAGACAAGCGCACGGAACCACAGACTTACTGCATGATTTGCTACAATCTCGCCAGAGTTCACAAAGCCATGGGTGACAGTGCGAAAGCACAGTCATTCGCAAAGCAGGCAATACAAATCGCAGAGCAGGCCCTGCCCCCTGAGCAGTATCGCGCATTGGCTGATAGAATAAATGCGCTGATAATAAAGTAAGATCCTTCCTCCGGTATTAAGGGAAGTCGAACCGAATTGCAAAAGCATTATTAGATTCCCGTAGGGGAATTGCTACGATTCGGTGCTGACGGCTCAGCCAGAGGCTTCGCCCTACCTCTGCAAAATCGGTAAATGTTTTGGCGAGGCGCCCCTTGTAGGAGCCGATCCCCGTATCGGCGACTCTTCTCGATCGCCGCAAAGGGTTGCGGCTCCTACAGTCGGCATAAATGCGTTAAGACGCGCATCCCAGAATAGTCACCGATCCGATCCGCACTTTTTCCTATATTTTCTGCGATTTCGGGGCTATTGTATATGCAATGAAACAAGCGTTATCAGCCATATTCACGGTATCCATTCTGCTTTATGCTAATCCAGCCCGTGCTCTGGACAAAACTGATTTAATGAAATTGCCGGACATCCAAAGGAACAAGGGCAGTTCTTACCTTTTCGAGAACCATTCCACGGCATACCTGATCTGGCACGCCTACAACATCAAAGGCGCTACGCTTGTGCATTTGGACACACATGATGACTGCCGCCACATAAGCACGGAGAAGATAGAACAGCTCAATGAATTGCTGAAAACAAATGACTTAACATCCATATACAGGCTTTCGGACCAGTCATTTGTTTCCCGTTTCATCACAAAACCAGATGATGAACTCTTCCATCTTGGCAATTTCATATACCCATGCATCGTTGACGGCACAATCAGCAACTTCTACTGGGTAATACCAGATATATCCATCGACAACAACCGGCTGGAAGCATTGAAGATGGCTCTAACAACAGCTCTGTCCCCTGACGTAACTGATGCCAGGATAATCGACAATATACTTACCATGAAGATAAGGAGCTGTACCTTGTCGGTAGTCACAATCGACTCGTTACCGAAACAACCGGCAGGCTGTCTACTCGACATCGATACAGACTATTTTTCGTTTGCTAACGCACTCTCAGAAAACCACATCACCGGAAGATTGATCCATGACCCTGAATTGACTATGAAGGCAGTGTCAAAGAAAGTGCCACGCCCCAAGGTCACCACAATCTGCTCTTCGGTTTGGGGCGGATATCTTCCCGTTTCACTGCGCTTCATAAGCGACGGGGTATTTGACTACGTTACCCGCGGCTCATACCCCAAAGATGCCAGTATACTGATGCAATCCACCATCAAGCTTAGAGAATGCGAGTTGTCCGGCATTCAATTGATCGAACCTCGCGCAAAGCAATATCTGGCGGCCTCCTTATACATGAAGGCACTCTACCAGTTGATCAAAGGAGACGACTCAAATGCCAGTCATCTGGCAGAAAAAGCAGCCAAAACTAAATATATCTATCTAAAAGGCCTGCTTGACTGTTCTGAGGCCCTGACAATGAAAGGCAAACAGGATATGGCATATTCGCTCATTGATATATTTGAAAAGATGACAGCAACCGCAACTACAGACTCCATGACCGCACGAACCAGAGTGCTGATATCACAAAGAAAGTTTACTGAAGCAGAACAGCTCGGGCGAAAACTGGTAGAATGGGACCGCCAACCTTATACAGAAAACATTCTGGGAGGAATACTGGTCGATCAGGGTAAATATCAGGAAGCACTCGACATATTTTCATCCATTCTGAGGTTAAAGCCTATTGATTCCGTGGCGTTATATAACTCCGGTCTGGCCCTATACAGACAAGGCAAGATTGACCAGTCACTTGATCTGTTCGAGAAATCACTCATTTCTAATCCGGATTTCGTAGGCTCGTTGGAATATCTAGGCTGCATTTACATGGACAAGAAGGATTACACGAGAGCTGTGGAGTATCTCAGCGCAGCTCTGAAGATCAGTCCTTTGAGTCTGGCCATAGCAAATAATCTAGGCCTCTCTTATCTCAGGTCAGGGAAGAACAAGGAAGCTATTTCCTGTCTTGAGCAGGCGGTCTCCATCAACAACTTAAGCCCTGAGACCCACGCCAATCTCGCCACGGCATATCTAGGAGCTGGTGTCAGGACCGAAGCGCTCAAACATATCGACTTGGCACTGGAGCTCAAACCAGGCTGGCAGGAAGTTATGGAACTGAGAAAAGAAACCACAAGAATACAGGATTCAGAAGTCAGAATCCAGAAATCAGAATAAGAGTAAACCAACCGCATGGAACTCAAATGCCAGAGACCGTCAACGTCGAGAGGATCGAAACAAATTTCCACTTATTGCTGTATTGCTTCCCATTCTTCATTCTGACTTCTGAATCCTGAATTCTGAATTCTGAATTCTGACTAAATCTCCAATATCCTATTTTCCGGACTATCTGAACCTTCCGGCTGTTCGAGGTAGCGGGTGGTCTTGTATTCGTTGACCGTATTAAGTTTATGAAGTATCTCCCCCAGAGTCTCAGCCGCCTCAATACTACTTAACACAAGTTCCTTGACCAGGTCATCCATTCCATCGGTTCTTTTCTGCATTATACCCAGATTGGCAAGAAGCACCGTAGCCGGCTGGCCCAGATGGTGACACGCAGCGCCAAGACTCTCCAGCATCACCCTGTTGCGCTCGGCTTCCAGCTCTGCCTGCTCAGCGCGTTTTCTATCGCTTATATCCGCAAATGAGAACACAATCCCGACCTGTTCGCCATCAGAGTTTTTATTTACTGAGGCTGACACCTGAACGGCCACCTGCTGACCATCGCTCCTTAAAGCAAGCATTTCCGCCAT
>CAMCYG010000146.1 GCA_945883775.1 Victivallis vadensis | reverse complement strand
TTGAATCCGTATTTACGTTCCAGGTCTGCGGCGCACTTATATGTTTCTTCCGGAAGTCTGCCTGTATCTATGGAGAAGATCCTTACATTTCGACCGGTTTCTGCAATCATATGTACCAAAACTGGCGTTTCCAGACTGCAGGCATGGGCTAATCGAGGCTGAAAAGAGTCTATTGCCCATTTCAGAACATCTTCGGCCGTTCCGTTACCGTTATACTCTTTCATTCCCGCCTTTCCGTGTCAACAAGCCAAACATGACTAACATGATTAAGTAAGTAATGTATTGTAAATTGGTCAAACTGTCAAATAGAAAAATAAATATTTGTAGATCTGTCCGCCGAGGCAAGATTGAGCAATCCTCGGTAGGCTGTGGTTCGCGCTGCATACCTCTGATAAATCGACAGGTGGTAGGGCGAGGAGCTGTGTCTGTCTCTTTTTCTGGCTCAAGACGTAAAAGTATTGTGGCGGCTTAGCCTCCTGCGCATGTTTCTGGCATTCGGGACTGTATTTTCCCTCACACTTGCATTTCTTACCCCGTTCTGCCACATTTCAAGCATGAGAATACTCTTTCAGGCTGGTCATTCCGGGCGTGTGCCTGTACCACCAGAAAGCGATTTCTTATTAATTTATGATCGATGAAGATTGGCAGATTGTATGGGTCATTACTCATTCATCGGAATGTCCAAGGGCGCGATGCTTTCAGCGGCCATGCTAGGTCTGTTTGGCGGTATAGGGGCTTTCACCTTCAATTACGCTGAGGGTTTCTCGTATGCCCGTTCGGATCCCAAGGTTTGCGTGAACTGTCATATAATGCAGCAGCAGTTCGATTCATGGGAGAAGTCGCGTCATCATGCTGTTGCGGGCTGTGTCGACTGCCATCTGCCGCACGCGCTTATTCCCAAATACATTGCAAAGGGCGAGAATGGTTATCATCACTCGAAGGCTTTCACGCTTCAGAACTTTCACGAACCTATCATCATCAAGAAGAAGAACAGCGATATACTCCAGGAGAACTGTCTGAGATGCCATGAAGGCGTTGTCCATGAGATGGCCGGTGTTTCGGATCCGGATAAGGACAGGTTGCGTTGTGTACATTGTCACAGGCCGGTAGGGCATGGTGAGCCAGCCGGAGTCGGAGGATCCGATAGAGGTGAAGAGAATGAAAGGAAGAGGCTTTTATGAAGGATATTATGTTAAAGATCAGGATGGCATATGTGTGGGCCGGTCTGGCTGTCTTTGCCGCCATAGCTGCGTTTGCCGTCACAGCACTGCTGGTTAACATCGTTGAACGCAAGGCTGAGTCTGCCAGAACATATGTCAGACTGGTAGAGGTGACCGAGGATGATACCGACCCGGCTAAGTGGGGCGTGAACTTTCCGAAGCAGTATGATTCCTACAAGCGCACTGCTATTGCTTCGAGCACGAAATTCGGCGGGCATGGCGGCAGTGAGGCGATGCCTGCCGAGAAGATCGAGCGGGACCCATGGCTGAAGCGCATGTTCCTCGGTTATGCATTCTCCATAGATTACCGAGACAGGCGCGGGCATGCTTATATGCTGCATGACCAGGAGCAGACTAAGCGTCTGACCAAGCCGCAATCAGGGTCGTGTCTGCATTGCCATGCCTCTGTGATGCCTCTTTATCGCACTCTCGGGAAGGGTGATGCGGCTGCGGGTCTTGAAGCGACCTATCAAATGGCATATACGAATCTGAATGCCATGCTGCACCAGTCTGGGCAAGCTCACCCCGTCTCATGCGTAGACTGTCATGATCCGGCTACCATGCGTCTGAGAGTTACAAGGCCCGGCTTCATAAAAGGCATCCGCGAGCTGGCGGCGTCGACTGCGACAGTGCCGCATATTCCTTCGATAGAGCAGTGGCGGAAGGGGACGAGAAAAGAACCTTACGATCCCAACGCAGACTCTTCGCGTACAGAGATGCGGTCGTTTGTCTGCGGTCAGTGTCATGTTGAATACTACTGCGGACCCAAAATGCCTCTGACATTCCCCTGGGGAAACGGCCTGAAGGCCGAACAAATGGAGAAATACTGGGATGACAAGAAGTTCGTGGACGGCAGCGGGTTCTTCGACTACAAGCATACGGAGACGGGCGCTGAGCTGCTCAAGGCTCAGCATCCTGAATATGAACTATGGAGTCAGGGCGTTCACGCTAGGAGCGGTGTTTCCTGTGCTGACTGCCATATGCCCTACATGAGAGACGGGGCGACTAAGGTCTCGGACCACTGGGTGCGCAGCCCTCTGCTGAATATCAGCAGGTCATGCCAGACTTGTCATCCGATCGCCGAAGAGGAACTAAAGTCACGAGCGGCTGTTATTCAGGACCGCAATTATGAACTCCTTCAGAAAGCAGGAGTCGCATTGGTTGACCTCATGGATGCAATTGCTTTAGCCAGAAAGGAAGGCGCAACCGATCAACAGCTAATGTCTGCATTGGCTCTGCACAGGAAGGCGCAGTGGCGGGTTGATTTTGTTGCTGCAGAGAACTCGATGGGCTTCCACGCGCCCCAGGAGACGGCAAGGTTGCTCGGAGAGGGTATGGATCTGGCAAGGCAGGGACAAGTCGCCGCTATCAAATGGAACACCGCAGCCAAGCCGGCAGCCGGCGGCAAATAAGGAATCAGTGTAGAGATTATTAAGAATCATCCCGGTCGCCACCTGCGTGGATAACGACTTCAAATTATATATGAAGGCTGTAATTATTTCTGTCGGAGATGAACTGGTGATGGGGCAGACGGTAGATTCAAACTCCGCCTGGCTCAGCGCTCGCCTGTCTGAACAGGGCGTGATGACTCTCTACCATAAGACCGTTGCGGACGATCTTGAGGCCACCGCGCTGGCCATGGGTGAAGCGCTCCAGGCTGCCGGACTGGTTATTCTGACCGGCGGATTGGGGCCTACGCCTGACGATCTTACCAGACAGGCTATGGCAAAACTCATTGATCAACCTTTGGTATTGCACCAGCCGTCGCTTGAGAAGATCCTGAAATTCTTCGAAAAAATGGGGCGGGAAATGCCGCCAGTAAATCGCGTTCAAGCCATGTGTCCGCAGGGTGGCGAAATGCTCGATAATGATTGCGGGACAGCGCCGGGTCTCAAAATAGTACAAGGAAAATCGGTGCTGTATGCATTTCCCGGGGTCCCGCGCGAGATGAAGGAGATGTACCGGCGGTATGTGGTTCCGTCGCTTCAACAGGGGAGAGCAGTGTCAATTTTAACGGAGAAGATTAATACTTTCGGGATGGGTGAGGGAATGGTTGCCGAGCGACTCGGTGATCTTATGCGGCGTGACCGTATGCCGGTGGTAGGCACAACGGTTTCAGACGGAATCGTGGCAGTTCGTATTCGGAGTGAGTTTGCAACGAAGGAGGAGAGTAAGCGCCAGCTTGATCTTACGATTCAGGAGGTGCGCGCCAGGCTGGGTGATGTGGTGTTCGGCACAGGTTCTGAGACGCTTTCAGAGGTTGTGGGACGAATGGCTGTCAAAAAAGGTAAAAAGCTGGCTACGGCTGAGAGCTGTACCGGCGGACTTGTTGCCAATCTTATTACTGATGTGGCCGGGTCGAGCAGGTATTTTATCGGCGGCTGGATAACATATTCCAATGAGGCCAAGAGTCGCGAGCTGGGTGTGCCTGCAGATTTGATTTTAGAGCATGGTGCAGTTAGTGGTCCTGTTGCTGAATCTATGGCCAGAGGAGCCCTGGAGCGCAGTGGTGGCGATCTTGCTGTGAGCTTGACAGGCATTGCCGGTCCAGACGGCGGTTCAGAAGATAAGCCCGTGGGTACAGTCTGGATAGCAGTAGCTGAACGAAAGGGAAACGGGATTGCCGTAAAGGCTGAATGTTTCAGGTTTCCTGGTGATCGGTCAATGGTGCGTAACTGGGCCGCAAGAACGGCTTTAAATATGCTGCGGGATCTGCTTGTCAAAAGCTAGCCTACATCTCTAACCTCTTCGAGGCAAACCAGTTATCGAGCATGCTTAAAGTGGGTGAGGATTCATGGATGCCCCGAATGGCGCTAAGTTAAGCAAAATATGCCTTACTGCACCAATATATTTATACAATGTGCACAATAAAGGCACATGGTTCTGCGTTGTATTATCACGGCACAAATGGTTTGTGCGGTGATTAATTACAACAACGCGCAGGAAAGGATGTTTTGTATGAAGAAGTTCAGTCTCGCAGCACTAGTTCTCGCAATTGCAGGAGTATTGGCAATCCCCGTAATGGCAGAAGAAGGTCAAGCAGATGCCGATAAACCAGCCAAGAAAGACAAGATGGAAGCATTTAAAAAGGCTGACGCCAATGCTGATGGCAAATTGTCATTAGACGAATTCAAGACCATGTCAACAAAGGGCAATGCTGAAAAAAAGTTTAAGGCTGCCGATGCCGACAAAGACGGATTTGTCACACCAGAAGAACTCAAGGCAGCAAAAGGAAAGAAACCTGCAGGCAAAGCAAAAAAAGCAGAAGAGAAGAAAGGTGAAGCAGAGGCAGCCAAGTAATACGGTTTAGTTAAATAGAAAAAGCCACCGGATAGCCGGTGGCTTTTTTTTATCCGCGACGGCTTGCCCTTTGAGTGCCGATTCTCGTGACGGGGGACGCGGACAGAAACAAGGTGCAGACCATGCCCGGTGGCAACTCTGTCACTGTTGAGATCAAGCTACCTGCCAAATGGGATAAGCTGATGGCAAAGCTTGGTTATCGTCCACTGCATGTATTCTTCCTGAAGCCATAACCCACTTGTAAAGATTAGGCAGAATCCTTTCGCTGTCACAAAGGCTATGGCGTGACGTGAGGGATGAGCAGGCTTTATCCGTCTCCTACGGTTTCGGTCAAGTCGGCCTCTCCCATCTCATAGTTCTCTGTGCGCTCTGTGAGTGAATATGAGGTTACAAAAGCGGGTCTTACAGGCGCAGATAAGCTGATTGACTAAGCAATTTAGAAAAGTGCATAATCCATCCAGTTGTGCTTCGGGCTTATGCGCCTGAAATATCGGTGCAAGGCCGGTGTGCATACCTTCAGATTGAAACGTCATCTCAAAACAAAGGAGGCGAGTCATGGGCGACACAGGCAAGAAGGACAAGAACAAGAAGCAGGAACAGAAAATCCACAAGCAGCAGGAAGACGCTCAACGCAGACAGCAGGTGCTGCAGAAGAAGAAACTGCCGTAAGCAGGTCTTTTG
>CAMCYG010000145.1 GCA_945883775.1 Victivallis vadensis | reverse complement strand
GGTCCAGGCCGCACGGTCAGGGGTTCAGAACATTGCCGAAGGTAGCATGGCATCTGCCACTTCCAAGAAAACAGAAATCAAGCTCACTAATGTTGCAAAGGCCAGCCAGGAGGAGCTCAAGCTCGATTAAGAGGATTTCCTGCGACAGCGTGGGTTGCCCAAATGGGAGCGTGAAGACCAGCGCCGACAATTGTTGATAGATCGGAGATGTAAAACAGCTGACGACGTGGCCCTTTGGGTGAAAGAAGAGCATAGACGAGCAAGAAGTGGACTAAGTGGACAGAGTAGACGGAGTGGACATAAATCAGGCGAATCTCAGTCCACGGGGTCCACATCGTCCACAGAGTCCACAATTCCGGGGATTGCTGCAAATGCGGTTCTCGTACTGCTAGCGATTTCGCTCAGCCTGATCGGGAAGCAGGTTGCAAGCCAGGCAACGACTTTCGAGAATGAGGGCGGTTTTACAGAAAGGCTTTATCGGGTCAGGTCGCAGAAACGATCTGGGAATGGATTCTGATTGCTGAATATTGCTTTCTTTCTTTCGGCTGGCTATATAACCTTACTTTTCGTGTCTATTTAATAGGAGAAAATATGCGTCTATTAGGATATATGATTGCTTCAATGCTTTTTTTTGACATCGCCACTGCAACAGAGGATATTCTTCTCATAGCCGGGAAGAAAAGCCATGGCTGGAATGAACATGATCATCCGGCAGGATGTGATGTGCTTTCAAAAGCGCTTAACGAATCCGGCTTAGGACTCAAAGCGGTCGTTCATAAGGATTCATGGCCTTCTGTGGATGTTCTTAAGGGCAGGAAGGCGATTGTAATCTACAGCGACGGCTTTGGTGAGCATATTGCGTCAGGTCATGAGAAGGAGCTCAAGGAATTGTCAGCTTCAGGTGCCGGGATAGTCTTCCTCCATTACGCGACAGCCGAAAGTACTCCTGCGATGAAGGACGCGCTGATGACCTGTCTCGGCGGTTGTTACAGCGCCGACTGGTCGGTGAACCCGATTTGGACAATGACAAACTCGACGCTTGCCAGGCATCCCTCGGCGAACGGCGTCGGGCCGATCAATATCAAGGACGAATTCTATTATCACATTAAATTCGGGGATGGGCTTAAGGGCGTTACTCCTGTGCTGTCGGCTCTGCCGCCGGCTGATTCGGTATCGCAAGATGATAAGCCGAATATTGGGAATCCGTCTGTCCGCAGGGAGATAGCCGAAGGGAAGCTTCAAACTATTGCCTGGGCGTATGAGGCAAGCGGCGGAATTAAAGGCTTTGGTTTTACAGGCGGGCATTACCACACAAATTGGATGAATGACGACTACCGGAAGCTGGTCCTGAATGCGATTGTATGGGCGGCGGGATTGCCGGTCCCTGAAAATGGTGTCCAGTCGAAGACTCCATCTATAGTTATCAACAAGCTTATTACCCAGTCGATAGCAAAGAACGATGCTGCGGATGTTCAGCAGCATATCCGCAGTGGTGCTGATGTTAATGAGCAAAACCCGTCAGGCTGGGCGCCACTGCACTATGCGGCAGTGCGTGGAAATAAGGCGATCGCCGGACTTCTGATCGAGAGCGGTGCAAAATTGGACTTGAAGACAAAGAGCAACCAGACGGTTCTTCATTTTGCCGCCGACCGCGGTTTTGCAGAGCTGACGGAATTGCTTGTGGACAAGGGTGCGGATATCAATGCGGCGGACAAGGATGGCTGGACGCCACTCCATTTTGCAGCGGTCAAGGACCGTATCGCCATTGCCGGATACCTGATCAAGAAAGGTGCAGGGGTCAACAATGTCAGCGTTGGCGGCGGGACTCCTTTGCACGAGGCTTCAGCAAGCGCAAGTGCGGAGATGATAAAGCTTCTGCTTGATAACGGAGCCGATAAGAGCATCAAAGCGAAGAACGGAAAGACGGCTCTGGATTATGCAGTTGAGCTTAAGAATGAGGCGGCGGAGAAACTGCTGAAATAGTCGCATAGCGGGCGGGCGCTATAAAGAGGTCACAGATGATTAATAAAACAGTTTCCGTATTTCTATTACTGGTGGCGGCTGTTCTGATTGATACAGGTACGGCCGCTTCAGATCCTGGCAGTGACATCAAGGCTTGGCCGCTTTTCTACCATGCATCGGATCCGGTTACAGCGGAAACACGCTCGGAGCTGTTATGGCCGCTTTATGTCCGCCAGAGAACCCCCGAATATACGGTCAATCAGTTCCTCAGTTTCCCTCAGCGGTATCCGGCACAGTATCCGAATCAGTTCTATATCGGCTGGCCGCTCGGCGGTCTGCGTACCGGCAATGGCCACGACGCCTGGCTGTTCCCGTTCTTATGGAGCAGCTCCGACCACTTCACGCTTTTCCCGGCTTTCTATTACGGGAGCGGGTCGGGGCATTCTCTTAATTTCGCGATCCTTCAGCATAACTACTGGGATGAGGATGAGAGACTGCACGCACTGTGGCCGTTGCTCTGGTACCACAATCGCCAGAATGAAAATAGTCACAGCCTGAAACTCGGTGTCCTGCCGTTGTACTGGCAGTCGGAATATTCATACACAAACAAGGATAGCTGGTCTTCTTCCAGTTCAGGCGGGGGCCTGCTCCTTGGCTGGTGGCGCCGCAGTTATCATCAGAATGCGGGCCGCTATGCTTCCTTTTCGACCAATTCGAGTGGAGGCTTCTTCCCTGTATACTATCGCTCGAATCACGACAATGCCTCTGTCTCGGATTCAAATGTGTCGACTAACCACAGCGATGCTTTGCGTATCGTTCTTTACCGGCAATCACACGAAACAAATGCCGTCAGCAGGAAAGGTGGCAAGGCTTCTTCAGAAATCACTTCCTCGACCAGGCGAACTTTTTTTCCTATATGGTGGGACTGGACCGAGCAGAAGAATGACGGCAATGATTCAGGCCGGGTTATCCTGCCTCTCTGGTGGCACTCCGCCAAGTCCAGGGCGAATGAAATTACAGAGTCGGCCACCTTCCTTGTTCCGGTAGGTGCACATCTCTTCAAGAAAAACGAATACGAGACGCAGAATCTGTTCGGACCGATATTCAACCGCACCGAGAACGAATTGAAGCATTATGTCCGCTACGATGCGTTCTTTCCGATATTCTCAGTAACTATCGGAGAAGAGCGTTCAGGCGGGCGGCTGTTTCCGCTGACCGGATGGGAAGGCGAGCGCGGGAAATATTCCAACCTCTGGTATCTGTTCCCGTTCGGTTGGGATTGCGAGTCGCAGGATGATATCGAATACCGCGCGGCGTCACCGCAGTTCTTCGCAATGCATGAGATGGAAGGCCGGCCTTTCGTGAATAATGCGTATAGCCGCAATTCAGGTGCACGCAGTACCGTGGCTTTATATCCGTTCTTCTGGTCGAAGCGTAAAGCGGATATACAGAAATCGGGCTCTCTTCCTTTATGGTGGAGCTCAACACGGCGCTCGGGTCCGGATATTTCAACTGATATCACCTTCCCTTTGTTGCTGGGTCAGTATGAATGGTCCGAGCGGAACGGCAGGGAAACATATGCCCGTCAGGATTATCTTCTGTCGATACTGGCCTGGGGCGGGGGCGATGATTACAAGCTCCGTCGCATCTTTCCGCTCTTCTCATACCAGAATTCATACGGCCACCGCGATCTAAGCATGCTCGTGCCGCCTTTCTCATATGACACCTGGAAGGATAAGCAGAAACCGGATGAGCATTATTCCTCCAAGCTGTCGGTTCCGTTCTCCTTCCTTCCTCTGTACTGTTCTGAGGCAAAGCAGAACGGGACAAATTCCGAATCCAGCACCTCGTGGCTGTTTCCGTTCTATAAGCGTTCGGCCGAGCGGTCTGAAGCGCGTGATGTGAAGAAGATGTCGATTCTCTGGCCGGTCTGGAACGGCGAGTGGGAGAACGACGAGACCCGCATTCGCGGTTTGGGCGGCTTGTGCAATTTCTATGAACGTGACGCCAATGATTTTGTGGAACAGCGTATCCTTTACCGCTTATTCTCGCGACGGACCCGCAGCTGGTTCTCAGAACATGAGCTCATGCCTTTCTATTCCAAACAGAAGCGCGAAGACGGTGCTTCTTACTGGAAGATCCTGGGCGGGCTCGTTGGTTCAGAAACTCGCGGCGATCGCTCGTATTTCCGCCTGCTCTTTTTCCCTATACCTACAGGCAAGGCAAAGCTTCCTGATGCAAATTCCATCGACGCACAGAAGAAGAAGCACGCTGAATTGGCTCTGAATTATATCAAGCACGACCGTTATGACCGCGCCGCCATAGAATTCACTCTGGCGGGAGATGTCTCAGCAGGTGACGTTGAGTATCAGCTTGCCGCCGCCAGGGCTTATCTGGCGTCCGACCCAGATGCCATAGGCAAAGAGTTGAGATCGTCCATTCCCTCCTCGCTTGAATCAATCGGAGGGAAGGGCGGATATTGCGATTCTAAGACGGTACTCAGAAATCTGCGCACACTCTCTGTCCGGTATTTTGAAAAAGCCATCAGCCTTGGCGCCGACAGACCTGAAATCCTTCGTGAAATCGCCGCTGCGTATCGTGACATGGATGAACCCGAAACGGCTCTGGTTAAATTGACGGAGTCTGACCAGCTCCGTCCCTGTTTTGCCGTCGGCATGGAGAGGCTGAGTCTTCTGGATACTTTGGGATGGGAAGGGTGGCATTATACCGCTAAAAGAAAATCGGCAAACGACGGTAAGACCGATAAACAAAGGACCGGCGAATATCGACAGCAATGGAAGACTCTGCTGAGTGAACTCATTATCCGATACCCGTCTTCACCATCCCTCATGCGGATACAGGCCGAAGAGCCCGAAGACGATGGTTCAGGTGTTGGTGTAAGCCGGTTCACTTTTTACCGGTTTGCGGAGTATGGTAATCAGGATACAAATAAGCTCTTCGCCGCTGATACCCTGCACCGGCTTGTCCTTTACGAACAGGGCGCAGGCATGAAGGCCAGCAAAGAAGAAGCTGCATGGCTGGCAGATAGAAAGACGGCTGGACAGAGGTACCGGTCTTCCTGGCAATTTAAACTTTATTATCAATATCCAGCCGAATCGGCAGTCCCTGACCGGGAGTGCGCTAGTGGCGCAATAGGCATTCTAAATGCCCAGGTCTCTTCATTGGCGCACCACAAGAAGTACGATGACATCACTCCGCTTCTGGTCCGGATCCGTAATCTCCTTCCAAAAGCCTGCAAGGCCTGTGATGAAGCTGTTTCTGGCAATGACAGAT
>CAMCYG010000144.1 GCA_945883775.1 Victivallis vadensis | reverse complement strand
ATTACCAGCGTTCTGCTGGTTATGTTGATGGGACAACCCAGGATATTCTTTGCCATGTCGAGGGATGGCCTGTTATGGCCTTGGATGGGTAAGGTCCATCCCCGCTTCAGAACTCCGTATGTTGCACAGATCATTACTGGTTTTGTAGTTGCGACATTCGCCGGATTTGTCGATATCGGGACTGCCGCTGAATTATGTAACATCGGGACCCTGTTCGCGTTTGCAATAGTCTGCGGTGGTGTAGTAGTGCTTAGGTACACACATCCAGAGTTGAAGCGGACGTTCCGCTGTCCCATGGTGCCGCTTATCCCCCTGCTTGGAGTGGGGTTCTGTATCTGTCTAATGCTTTTCCTTCCTAAAATAACCTGGGTCCGATTTGCCCTGTGGTTGTTGGCTGGGCTTGGCATCTATTTTTATTATGGCATCCGGCACAGCCGCATGGCGCATAAAAGAGAAGAGCCGCCTGTAAAATAACTGAGACTAACTCTTGGTCGATGTAGCCATAAGAGGCGTTGCTGTAGTGATAGGGGAGTGCCTTTGCCTTTGTAGGTAAAAGCCCGACATACAGCCTTTAAGGATTCTGATATATCCTTCCGCAAAAAAAGGAGTCCTATGAAGGTTACACGCGGATGGGTGAAGCAGAAACTCGGGTGGATTGTCGCAATTAAGGATTTCGGGAATAATCAACAGGCACTTCTTTCACGGATCATTACAGACGTGAAAGAAGTGCTGGCGACAATGGAGCGAAGAGAAGAGTCAGACGGGTCCGACAGGTCAGACCAGTCCGACAAAACGGGCAAGAACGTTATTTTGCAGCATGGCGGCTACCGCAATCTGCGGAGTTTCAAGGTGGCGGAGATCATCTACGACGCCACCGTTGTTTTTTGCGATCGCTTTGTTGATAAGCGGTCTCGAACTCACGACCAGATGGTCCAGGCGGCGCGTAGCGGCAGACAGAACATTGCAGAAGGCAGTGAGGCTTCAGCCACATCCAGCAAAACGGAGTTGAAACTGACAAATGTAGCAAAGGCCAGCCTGGAGGAGCTTCTTCTCGATTACGAAGATTTCCTGCGTCAGCGTAATTTGCGGAAGTGGGAGAAAGACTCTGCGGAATCACTGGCTGTGAGAAACTTCTATAAGAGAAAGTCTGATCAGTCTGACAGGTCAGACTCGTCCGACAGATCCGACAAGCGGGATCCCTATGGCATCTTCGGCTCAAGTGCGGAAGTTTTTGCCAACACTGTCATTTGCCTGATCAACCAAGCCTGTTATTTGCTGAGAAAACAGGTTTCGGAGCAAGGCCGTGTATTTGTCGAGAAGGGCGGTTTCACAGAAAGGCTGTACAAGACAAGGATGCAGAATAGAAAGATGTGAAATCAGCACCAGTCATTTGAACGTTTCTTCTTTGCATACCTAACGAGATGTTGATACCTTCACAGCCTTTTAGCAACATTCAAGGATTTAATTATGAAAGCAATCGGTTTGTTATCGGGTGGTTTAGACAGCATCCTTGCCATCAAAGTTCTGCAGGAGCAGGGGCTTGAGATTGAGGCGCTGAATTTTCACACTCTGTTCTGTTCATGCACGCCAAAGGGCAGTTCTTGTTCAGCCGCCGCGTCTGCGGCAAAGACCCTTGGTGTGCCGCTGAAGGTTATCGCTACCAGCGATGAATTTCTGGAGGTGGTAAGGCGTCCGAAGCATGGATATGGCAGAAATATGAATCCGTGTCTTGATTGCCGGATATTGAAGTTCAGCAAAGCACGCGAGTACATGCTTGAGCGCGGAGCCTCTTTCATTTTCACGGGTGATGTTCTTGGCGAGCGGCCAATGTCTCAGAATATGGAAGCGATGAAGCTTATTGAGCGTGAATCCGGGTTGGCCGGTCTGATCCTGCGCCCCCTTTGTGCGAAGCTGATGGAGCCTACGATACCTGAGATCAACGGCTGGGTCGACAGGGAGAAACTGCTGAATATTCAGGGCAGATCCCGCAAGCCGCAGATTGCTATGGCTAAGGATTACGGCATCAACGACTATCCCTGCCCGGCAGGCGGGTGCAAGCTTACCGAACCTAACTTCGCCAACAGATTGCGCGACCTGATGCAGCATATGCCGGATTTCACCAAAAATGATGTGCAATTGCTTATGACCGGCCGGCATTTCCGTCTCTCAGGCTCGACAAAAGCGGTGATGGGGCGCGATGCTAATGACAATCTCAAGATCATGGCCTATCTGAAAGAAGGGGATATTGTAATGGCAGTGATCGATATCTCTGGGCCGACTACCTTGCTTCGAGGCGCGGATGCTGAGGCGTGGGTCGAGAAGGCCGCTATAATGACCGCATCGTTTTCCAAGGCGGATGGACAGGATATTACCGTTCGAATCAGTGTCACTGGTGGCGGTCGCAAGGAGCCGGTGGAGATGAGTGTAAAGCCTGTCAGTAGAGAAATGTTTGATGAGGTGATGCTGCATCAGTAGGGATTGGGCGCATCTGGTGTTAGGATCAACCGCTGTAATAAGTATTTGTTCCGACTGTAGGAGCCGCAACCCTTTGCGGCGATCGAGCAGAATCGTCGATCAGGGGATCGACTCCTACAGGGGAAAAGAACGAAATCTAATTCCTTCTCAATCGGAGCCTTTTACAAAGTTAAGCCCTCTCAATGTGGTGAAGACTTCTAATTCGTCAGCCTGTAGGCTTCAACGATCTTTTCCACGTTCCGGCTACTATATCTCTGTTCGGCGAACTTCCTGGTGTTTGCCTTCATTGCCGAAAGCCTGGCGCGATTGGTTTTAAGCTCAGCGATTGCTTCGCGTAATGGCGCATAGCCCTGTTCGATGAGTATGCCTACCGTGCTGTCCATTGCCTCCGGTATGCCGCCCCTGTTGGTTGCGATTACGGGACACCCGCAAGCCAGCGCTTCGATTATGATCCTGCCGAAGCCCTCTTCGTATTGAGACGGCACGCACAGGACGTCGGCGGCAGAATAGAAGGAGGGCAGGTCGGTGTTGTTTACCTTGCCGTTGTAGATGATATTGCCGGTCTTTGTCTTTATTCCGGCCAGTTTGGCCGCCAGTGGCCCGTCGCCGGCAAAGACAAAATTAATGTCGGGCATTTCTTTTGCGGCGTCTATCAGGAGGCTTACACCTTTGACATCAATCAGCCGTCCGACGAAGAGAACAGTGAACTTATCCGCTGGTATCCCGACCTTTTTTCGGCACTCTGCCGTATCCATTTTTCTGAAAACATTGAGATCTATCCAGTAAGTGAACGTTCCTGTGTTCTCGGGTGGCACACCAAGCGCTATGATTTCTTCACGTGACCGTTCTGCCAGGCAGAGTACCTTGTCTGCAGATGAAAGTATCTTCTTTAGGAAACGTGGGAGTATGCTTTTATCGTCGAGTTTATAAAGCCAACCGTAGACGGCATGGATGCTTATGACTGTACGGGTTCCAAAGACTTTCTTCAGATAGTGCACAATTGCGGCGCAAACCATCCCGTGCGCATGTATCGCGCTGATGCATGGGCTTTTGAATAGCATGTAGAAGAAAGCGGCAATAAACAGGACCGGGAATAGATAGAGGAACTGCAGGGCTGGATAAGGTTCCAGTTTGTTGAAGAGTCCAAAGCCTATCCATGGCAGTCTGTAAATGGTAACAGAGCCGTCGATTTCGCGTAATGGCGCGCGGGCCTTGGTGACCAGCGGCTGGTAGGTCAGGATTGTAGTGGGAAGATTCCTGTCGCGTATCTGCTTTGTCAGATCAGTCAAATGAGTCTCTACTCCGCCAACGTTAGGGGCGAAGCACTGCGAAACGACAAGCAATCTACTGTCCGTAGGTTTCATTAATGAGAATTTAATTGATAATTGCCATATTTCAACGTTATTAGTTGAATTTTAGCGAAAGATTTATAGTGGTTGTCTAACATGTTGGTGTGTAGTCAGATATGGTTCGTTATTGGTCTTGGTGTGCCATCAGGAATGCGGATTATTCGATTCGTAGCGCTAACAAGGCACGTTATATGCAAGTTGAAGCTTACCGTAGGGGCGTTGCTTGCGACGCCCGTCTTATAGCATAAGAATCGTGACGTTGTTGATCAGCGTCAGAGGGGGCCGACAAGCAGCGCCCCTACGGGAAAACATTATATGATGTTTGGTTTATGTAGATACAAGTAGTTAAATACGTTGACAGTTGATGTAAGAATAAAATATCATCTAGCCAGTAAAGGGTTAAGTTACCAATGAATGTTAAGAAGTTATTGGGCAGTAAATCGGGATATACCATAGCTGAGGTTGTTATATCCGCACTGATATTGATGCTTGTATCAACAGCTTTCTTTGGTGCAGTCATAACCGGCCTCAGGGCGCAAGCTACTTCTACTGAATATTACCGTGCTTCATGTATTGCCCGCAATCAGATTCAGTATGCTAAGACTCTTGATTTCGGATCGATATCCAGGCTTTATGAGAGTATGGAGCCGATTGATGATGATGGAGATTATGACGTGAATGGTGAATTCCGCAGGTCTATAACCATCAGTAATTTATCAGACAAATGTCTGGAGCTGACTGTGGATGTTTATTTTCCGATCTATAACCGTACATTGAGTGCAAGCCCATCGACAGTTAAGACCAAAATATACGAGGGTATGTGATGAGCAAATTGCGTAAAATGATAAGAGTAAGCGGTTTTACTCTGGTAGAGATAATGGTAGCGGTGGCTCTGTCTGTGATTGTGATAGGTGGTGTTACAACAGCTTTCGTGCAGGCAATGATGACCTGGCAGATCGAACAAGTCAAAGGCGAGCTCAATGATGATTTGGAATTGTCAATGGAGATGATCCGGCAGGACATGCGGCTTTCCAGCGTTGGAGTAGGGCTTATGGCTTTCTATCCGACAAATTCCAGCACTTATTCGGCAATCAGCTTTCCGCTGTCGGCCGATTCTAATGGAGATGGAAGGTTGGACAGGGATGCGGATATGAATCTTATATGGAATCAGACGGTTATATATCACATCCGTCCCGGTTCGCCCGACAAACTTTTACGGACTACATATTCTCCGAGGTATACAAATGAGACTCCAGCCCTTATATATGAACAGCTTGCGAAGGTCGTCGCTTCGACCACGATGACTGATCTTGCAACGGCATGTATGCCTGGAGAATCAGTGTCATCACGGACAATATTTGAGAATCTGGTGGATTTAGATTTTATACCACCGACTGCGGTGTTTGACGGGTATCATGAGACGGAGCTTAAGACCAGCAGTTATACCTTTGGCAGTCTAGTGATGGGTAGCGG
>CAMCYG010000143.1 GCA_945883775.1 Victivallis vadensis | reverse complement strand
GGTACTGTTTGCTCATCCGGAGCTTGGTAAGCAATTGGTATTCAAAGGCGGCACTTCGCTTTCGAAGGCTTTCAAAGCAATTGACCGTTTTTCTGAAGATATTGACTTGTCGGTTAGTCCTGCATTCATCGGAATCAGCGAAGAAGTCGTTGAGCAAGCACAGACTAGGAACCAGTGCGAAATATTCATGAAGGAAATGGAAGCGGCCTGCACGGAATGTGTGCGGTCTCGTTTCCTGCCAGAATTGGAGCGAATAGCTGTTGAGGCACTTGGTGCTCGACCTGGCTACGCAGATTGGATGGAGTTTCTTATCGATGAACATACTCATTCGCCGGTCGTGCTGTTCCATTATCCGTCTTATGAAGGAACCGGATTCGAATATCTTAAACGGTCAGTGAAACTGGAATTTGGGTCATTGACGGATCAGCGGCCATCAGGAACTCATGCAATTCGACCATGGCTGGCAGATGTTTTTCCGAAGCTGTTCGAGGATTTTCGGTGTTCTGCAGTCGTTCTGGATCTGGAGCGAACTTTTTGGGAAAAAGCCACGATTCTTCACGCGGAGGCGCATCGTGATCCAGCAAAGCCAATTAGGGACCGTTTTTCACGGCATTATTACGACATGGCGGCGCTAAGCCTTCATGCCTTGGCTGAAAGCGCGCTGGCTCGCAAAGACCTACGGCAGCGTGTGGCTAATTGGAAAAGCCGATTCTTTGCGGCAAGTTGGGCCCGTTATGATCTAATTAAGACTGGGCAGTTCCTGCTTGTGCCTCCAGATTTCAGGCTGGTTGAGTTGGAGAAGGACTACGTCGCTATGCGCGACATGTTTTTGGTTGAACCACCACCATTTAAGAGTATCGTGGAATCAATCGGAAGTTTGGAGAAACGCATTCAGGAGACATTGTGAGCAACTTTGATTTCATTAAAACTGAATGGCCCGACTTGCACGATGCCGCGAGTAAGGCGGAGGCGTTTGTATATTCAGATGCACGTTCCGCCTGTTTCTACGCTCTCTGGTGAAATTGATAGAGAAGCAGCAGCGTAAACCCATATACACCGACTTCGAGGATGAGATCGGCGAAGAAACTACTGTCGTGCTTCCTGGTTTTTCGTCACCTGACAGTTTTGAGCGTTTTCGCGCAAAGACTCGCCAGTTTCTGCTTGAACACGAGGACGATATGGTCATTCATAAGCTGAGAATGAACGAGCCTCTTACGGCGATTGACCTTCAGGAGCTGGAACGGATGTTGACTGCAAGCGGCTTGGCAAATCCTGAATATTTGCAGAAGGCTAAAACGGAAAGCAATGGACTTGGCCTCTTTGTCCGTTCGTTGGTGGGATTGGACCGCGAAGCCGCGAAACAGGCATTTGCCGGGTTTATTGCCGGCAAAACGCTGAGCGCAAATCAAATTGAATTCGTAAACTTGATTGTGGATCACCTGACTGAGCACGGCGTGATGAATCCTGGCTTGCTCTATGAATCGCCATTCACTGATATAAATCCGCAAGGGCCAGAAGGCATATTTAATTCCAGCCAGGTTGATGATTTGGTTGGATTGCTCAATCAAATTAACACACGCGCAGTGGCTTGATGAGAAGGTGGCTGGATTTTCAGATTTTATCATTCTTATGCTGTATATGCATCGGCAGTCAATGGTCATTGTGCATACAGGAGTAGTCATGATAAACCCTGGTGTGTGCAGAAGTATGCATATTTGTGCACTGTTTGCGTGTTCGTTGGTTTCCTGGTATGTTTATTGGCAATTAGTTATGCTTACTTAATCTTTTCTTGGTCAGTGGCATGATTAATGCAATAGTTCTTGGGTATGAATCACTTAAGAATACTTTTGACCTGCTTTGTTGTCTCTGTTTTGCAGATAGGCTTTGTTATCGCGGCTGAACTTGTTCAGGCACCTGGTGGTGGTTTAAGTGAAGATGCCAAAACCTTTGTCGAAGGGAAGGACAGAAGGCTTGAATTTATAATTCTTGAGCTGAAGCGGAAATACCCTGCTCAGGCCGGTGAATATGACAAGTGGCTGAAAGAATTAGCCGCGCTCAAGGCGGCTGCTGTCGGCAAAAAGGACGCTGATGTTCGGGAAAAGTACATGGAATTGCGCAGAACGGTCATGCTAGGGAACCCGCTTCTCCACTCAAAAGATCTTCTATTCATCAAGCGCGATGTGAATCCGCCAAACGAGAAACAGGGGAACCACATGTGCGATCAGTATTTCGGGTTCAACGCGCAGACCAACGGAGCGGGCCTGTTTATTTTGAAGGATGCTTTCTCGAAGAGTCCCACGGTTGTAAATCTGCTGGAGAATGCTGTTTGCGAAAACGGTCGCTACCAAGGAAAAAAACTTGCAGGCGGAGCGGTACTTTCTCCTGACCTGTCATATGACGGAAAGACGGTTCTTTTTGCGTTTACCGAGGCTGAAAAGGATCCTGTAAACCGCTACAAGTGGAATGAGCGCAGCACCTGGCATATATTTAAAATCAACATAGACGGGACCGGACTTACGCAGTTAACCGATGGAGCGTTTAATGATTTTGATCCGTGCTGGACGCCCAGTGGCCGGATTGTATTCATTTCCGAGCGGCGCGGCGGATTCGTCCGGTGTGGCTACTTTAAGCCAGCCGATTTCGGCAGATGTCATGGACGCCCTGTCCCGACTTTCACGCTGCATTCCATGAACGCTGACGGATCTGGTCTTGTATGCCTGTCCTGGCATGAGACCAATGAATGGCACCCTAGCATAAATAATGATGGGATGGTGGTATATACAAGATGGGATTATGTCGATCGCGGATTCAATCAGGCGCATCATCCCTGGCTCACAACTCCTGATGGCAGGAATCCGCGCGCCATACAGGGAAATTACAGGTTGAGTGAATCAGCTGCACCGTGCATGGAGATGGATGTCCGTGCCATTCCAGGCTCACGTAAATATGTCGCCACAGCTGCAGCTCATCATGGCCAGGCCTATGGCTCGCTAGTCATGCTGGATCCGGGCAAAGCTGATGACAGGCGCATGGCCTCCTTGAAAAGTCTGACGCCGGATGCCAGATTTCCTGAATCAACCTGCAGCAATAATGAGGATTGGAAATACTCCTCCGCATGGCCGCTGGATGAGGAATGGTATCTTTGCGTATATGATCCTGCCGGGCATGCTCATCGGGGGCCGGCCAACAATTTCCGGATAATTCTGCTTCATGCGCCTACCGGGATGAAACAGGAAATATGGGGCGATCCTGCTCATTCCTGTCTCAGTCCCATCCCTCTGTGTGCAAGAGCAGTGCCGCCGGTGCTGCCGGAGGCAAGTGAAGTGTTTGCAGATCCCGCAAAGCGGTCAAAGACGGCGACAGTCGGAATTGTGAATATTTATGAATCTCACATGCCGTTTGCGAAGGATGTAAAGATAAAGGAACTGCGGCTGATGCAGCTGCTTCCGAAAACGCAGCCGAACGCGAATGAGCCGCGCATCGGGCAGGGCACGCAGAAATCTGCCAGAGCGGTGCTGGGCTCGGTCCCTGTTGAGGAAGACGGCAGCGTCTACTTTGAGGTGCCGGCATGTATGCCGTTCTACATGCAGGCGGTGGATGACAAAGGTCTGGTATATCAGTCGATGCGCAGCGATACTTATGCCCAGCCTGGCGAGAAGCTGATGTGCGCGGGCTGTCACGAGGCCCAGATGAAGGTGCCTGACAGCCAGAGAAGCGGCATTGCTTTCAGGCGTGCGCCATCACATATAAAGCCGGAAGTGGCAGGGTCAAAGCCGTTCAGTTACCCGATACTTGTCCAGCCTGTGCTTGATCGTAATTGTGTGGAATGCCATGCGAAGAATGCGGATAAAAAAGCGCCGGACCTGGCAAAAGGCGATTACGCAAAGAATCCTAATTATTGGTATACGTCGTATATCAACCTGAGAAACTATGTGTTCTTCTTCGGGATTGACGCAAGATGGGAGACGCAGACGATGACCACCCCGGGACAATTCGGGGCAAGGGTATCAAAGCTGTATCAGATGCTTGAAAAAGGTCATCATGAGGTTAAACTGTCAGCCGATGATATGCACAGGCTCAGTTTATGGATGGATAGTAATTCGGATTTCTTCGGTTCGTATGATAATACAAAAGAGCAGGCCGACGGCAAGGTTGTTCAGCCTGCGCTTGAGTAGAAAGTAAGAAGTGAAAGGTGAAAAGGGTTTTGAAAGCAAAAAGTATAAACCGCAGACTGTGTCCCGCATAGTTCTTGAGCGACGCGGGATGAACGCAGATAAGAAATGATGAAAAGGGTAGGGCGAAGCCTTCCGCAGCTGCCAGAAGGCTATGGCGGGACAAGCTGGCTGAGCCGTTAGTTTTTGTTTGAAATGTAGTCCCGGTGTCTCACCGGGTGGTTGATTAAAAGATGTAGCACCGCTCTATGAGCGGATTAATTGAAGAAAGCCCATCGTAGATGGGTGCTACATCGAGGAGATTGAAGATTATGAACAGATATATTAATTGCGCAGTTGTCATTATGGCGTTTGCTTTTGCGGCTATCGCGCAAGAGCAGGAAAAGATCCAGGAAGGGAAGGGGCACAGGTTTGCGTGTACGGACTATTCAGGGAATAAGGTGTTTATTGTCAATGCGGACGGCAAGGTCGAGTGGGAGTATAAGACCGGGACGTGTAATGACCTGTGGGTGATGCCGAATGGTAATGTCCTTTTCAATACAGGGCGTGGCGTTCAGGAGGTCGCGCCGGACAAGAAAGTTGTTTTTGATTATGTGACCAAAAGCGAAGTGTATGCATGTCAGCGCTTGGCGAATGGAAACACATTTGTGGGTGAGTGCAATTCCGGTCGCCTGTTGGAGGTTGCGCCGGATGGCAAAACAATTGTTAAGGAGATCAGGCTTCTGCCTGAAGGCAAGAATGGCGGGCATGCTTACATCCGCAATGCGCGGGTGCTACCAAACGGCCATTATCTTGTGGCGCATTACGGTGAGCAGATAGTCAAAGAGTATGACGCAGATGGCAAGGTTGTGCGTGAGATTTCTGCTCCCGGAGGGCCGCACAGCTGTGTACAGCTGGCAAATGGGAATATTATGATAGCTACAGGGGACATGAAGTGCAAGGAAGGCCCGCGCGTTTTTGAGGTGGATAAGGATGGCAAGGTTGTTTGGGAGATCAAGAACGGCGATCTGCCTGATATAAAGCTGGCATTAATGACCGGTTTCCAGCGCCTGCCCAACGGGAACACTGTGATGTCGAACTGGCTGGGTCATAACAAATTCGGAACCGCTCCGCATATCATCGAGGTGACGCGTGA
>CAMCYG010000142.1 GCA_945883775.1 Victivallis vadensis | reverse complement strand
TGGCGCAATAGGCATTCTAAATGCCCAGGTCTCTTCATTGGCGCACCACAAGAAGTACGATGACATCACTCCGCTTCTGGTCCGGATCCGTAATCTCCTTCCAAAAGCCTGCAAGGCCTGTGATGAAGCTGTTTCTGGCAATGACAGATACTCCGGCCATAGCGATCCGGTGGAAACCGCCATGCGCAACCTCTATAATATCTATGTAAATCAGAAAGAGGATCCGCTGGCATACATTGCTGTTGCCAAAGATTGGGCGACTACCCTTTGTTCGCATCAGAAGAAGGCAATTGAACGCTCTCTGGAGACTGTCCGATTCGAACAGCAGTATTTAAAGAAATGGCTTATAACCGGTGCTGACGCCAAATGGAGCCCGAAAGCATACAACGGCAAGTTCTTTGACCGGTATGTGAATCTCGACAAGATCCTGGGCCAGCCTGACGATTGCGCGGTCACTGCGGAATGCGTTATCGAGTCGCCTGATGAGCGCGAAGTCGTTTTTCGCCTCGGATTCGACCATGAACTGAAAGTGGAGCTCAACGGGCAGACGCTGTTCAAAGACAAAGCCCGCAGGATCGCCGTACGTGACGAGTTTACTGTCAATGTCAGACTCAAGAAGGGCGCCAACACGTTGTCATTGAAGGTTGCGGATGACAATTTGGGTTATGGTTTCTTCATGAGGCTGTCTGACAAAGACGGCAAGTATATGGAAGACCTGACAATCAGATAAAAAGCTGTTGTCTGCTGTGGATTAGGTTTGGGCCGCGTCTAATCGCAGATGCACACGCTCCTCTTATCTGCTTGCAAATTTCCTGCGATAATAAGAATCTCTTAAGGTAAGTTTTAATGAGTAGTATATAGTCTACGAAGGGAGTGCTGATGAGTCAAAAGAAGGCTAAATATCCGGTAGGTTCTGATATGCCGCGTCGCAGCTTCATGAAGAGTATGCTGGTTGCTTCGGCGGCTTCAGCATTTGCATTGTCAGGCTATGCGGCCGATACGAAAAAGTCAGGCGGCAAGGCAAGGCCGGCTATCCCGGCGAGTGAGCGGGTGAATCTGGCTGTCTGCGGTATAGGTAATCAGGGCGGCCTTGATCTCGATTCTCACAATGAAACCGGCATGGCCAATATTGTCGCCCTGTGCGACACTGATATGGGCGGTCCCGGCACACAGAGAATACTTAAGGAGTTTCCGAAAGTTCCGCGCTTCAAGGATTTCCGGGAGATGCTGGACAAGATGGGCAAGGATATCGATGCGGTTGTGATCGGAGTACCGGACTTTTCGCATTTCCCGATTGCGATGATGGCCATGAGCATGGGCAAGCATGTATATGTTGAGAAGCCTATGGCGCACACATTCAGGGAGACGGAGCTGATGATGCAGGCAGAGAAGAAATATAAAGTTGCCGCCCAGATGGGTAATCAGGGTCATTCCGGAGAGAATTACCACCAATTCAAGGCATGGACTGAGGCCGGCATCATCAAGAACGTCACCAAGATCACGGCGTTCATGAATAGCGCAAGACGCTGGCATGGCTGGAATATATCAGCTCTGCCCGAGGGAGAGCCGATTCCGGAAACATTGGATTGGGACAAATGGCTGGCAACGGCCGAGTTTCATAAATATAACCATGATTATGTAAATGGACAGTGGCGTTGCTGGTATGATTTCGGGAACGGGGCGCTGGGTGACTGGGCTGCGCATATTCTGGACACGTCGCATCAGTTTCTGGACCTGGGTCTGCCGGAGGAGATCAACGCGGTGCAGCTGGATGGGCATAACAAGTTCATTTTTCCGCAGGCCTCAACGCTGTCTTTCAAATTCCCTGCGCGCGATAAGATGCCTCCGGTGGAGATCACATGGTATGACGGTCAGAAGAATCTGCCGCCGCTTCCGGGCGAGTTCGGCGATTCTATTGTGGATAGCGATATACCCCCGCCGGGCGGCGTTGCAGTCAAGAAGCCGGGCAAATCCAGTAAAGCACCAGGAAAGGTGATTTACGGGGAAGGCCTGACATTCAAGGGCGGTTCTCATGCTTCGCCGTTGCAGATTATCGGTTCGCAGGCAAAGGATGTTGACTCCAAGCTGCCCGAATACGGCAGCGGCTCGAATCATTACAAGAACTTCCTACTGGCCTGCAAAGGCCAGGAGAAATGCCGTTCGTCGTTTGACGTCGCAGGGCCGCTTAGCCAGATGATGATGCTGGGCGTCATAGCCCAGCGTTTGAATACGAAACTGGTGTTTGACCGGACTTCGAAACAGATTACAAACAGCAAGATTGCCAACGAGCTGTTGGCCGGGCCGCCCCCGCGCAAAGGCTGGGAACAGTATTACGAACTGTAAATATAATAGAGTCAGGGCCGGGAGTAGTTTGCTGTGACAAGAAACTAAGCAGTTGTTTTTATGACAAATGATTTCAAGGAGGCATTTAATGGTAACTAAAAAGGTATTACAGCAGTTGGCAAAAAAGCACGGAACGCCGTTGTTTGTCGTGGATCATGATGAATTGCGCCGCAATTATGCCACTTTTAGAAAATATCTGCCGCGTGTGCAGGCCTACTATGCAGTTAAGGCCAATCCTGATGCTGAGATTGTGAAGACGCTGTATAAGGCAGGTGCCAGCTTTGACGTGGCGTCTATGCCTGAGTTCAAGATCGTTCATGAATACATAAAGCATATGCCGGCAAAGCAGAGGCAGGCCTGGATCTGGGATAAGATAATCTATGCCAATCCTATCAAGGCTAATGAGACCTTGCGCGAACTTGACCAGTACAAGGCGCTGGTAACCTATGATAATTTCGAGGAGATAAAGAAGATCAAGCAATATGCTCCTCGTACCGGTCTTGTATTACGGCTGAAGGTCGCAAATACCGGTGCCATGGTGGAGCTCTCTTCGAAATGCGGCGCGGCACCTGGCGAGGCAGTAGACCTGATATTGGAGGCTGATAAAGCCGGTCTCGTGGTTGAAGGCCTGAGCTTTCATGTGGGCAGTCAGACGACTAATTTCGAGAATTTCGTGCAGGCCATCAATCTTGCGGCCGACATATTCAAGGAGGCCAAAGGGCGTGGCTATAAAAAAATGAATCTGCTGGACATCGGGGGCGGCTTTCCGGCGCCATATGATGCATCGGTCAAGCCATTCAGCGTATTGGCTAAAAAGATCAACGCCGAGCTCGACAGGTTGTTTCCGAAGGACGTCCAGATACTAGCCGAGCCTGGCAGGTTTATGGTGGCAACGGCAGGAATTTCGGTGTCCAAGATAATCGGCAAGGCGGTGCGTGACGGCAAACTGTGCTACTATGTCGATGATGGGGTCTATCATACATTCTCAGGGATCATCTTCGACCATTGCCATTACCATATGGAGGCTTTCAAGAACGGGCAGAAACAGATCTGCACAGTCTTCGGGCCGACTTGCGATGCGCTGGACGTGATATCGATGTCAGAAG
Source organism: Victivallis vadensis (assembly GCA_945883775.1). Taxonomy (GTDB): domain Bacteria; phylum Verrucomicrobiota; class Kiritimatiellia; order UBA8416; family CAMCYG01; genus CAMCYG01. Next base: position 1,902 of record CAMCYG010000142.1, on the reverse strand, counting down.
AGTTGCCGACTAATCTGGAGCGTGGCGATCTTTTGCTCAGTCGAAATATAGGAGCGTACAGCGCGGCATCTTCCACCTGGTTTAATGGCTTCCCGCCAGCAAAGACAATTCACGTCAATCGGTAAAACCCTTATTGGGAGAAGATCCCAAAGGTTTTTACAATTCGCAATATTGGGAATTGGCTTGAGGTGGGCGTCCTATAATGGCAATATCTTTCTCTATGCCAAGAATACTTATAGTTGATAATGAGCCTAATGTGTTAAGCGTGCTTAGCACGGTTCTCAAGAGTGAGAACTTTGACGTCGTCACTACTCGTGAGGGACAGAAGGCGATTGCTTATCTCAGGGAGCAGGAATTCGACCTGCTGATTACCGATATTAAGATGGAGCCGGTCAACGGTATGGAGGTCCTGAAAGTTGCCAGGGCGGAACGGCCGGAGATCTCGATTATTATGTTTACGGCCTATGCGACCATAGAGACGGCCATCGACGCGATGAAGTTAGGTGCCTTCGACTACGTTACCAAGCCTTTCCAGATGGATGAATTGCTGCTCACGATCCAGCGGGCTTTGGTATACAAAAAAGCGTTGTCTGAGAATAAGGAGCTCAAGTCCAAGATAATCACGCGGTACAGGTTTGAGAATATAATCGCAGAGAGCCGTTCCATGAAGGATGTATGTCATATGATAGAGCGCGTGGCGCCTACCGACACTACCGTCCTGATATACGGCGATAGCGGAACCGGTAAGGAGCTTGTGGCAAAGGCCATTCACGCGTACAGCAACAGGCGGTCAGGTAAGTTCCTGGCGGTGAACTGCGCTGCTTTGCCTGAACCGTTGCTGGAATCCGAGATGTTCGGGCACATGAAGGGCGCGTTCACGGGTGCGTCGAGCAATAAAATAGGGCTTTTTGAGGCATGCGAAGGCGGCACCATCTTTCTGGACGAGATAGGTGCGATGCCCTTGTCTTTGCAAGGCAAGCTGCTGCGCGTCCTGCAGGAGAAAGAGGTAAGGCGTGTCGGCGGCATAGATAATATCCCGACCAATGCCAGAGTGCTGGCGGCAACGAATGTTAAACTCGAAGAGTTGATTAAATCCGGTAAATTCCGCGAAGACCTTTACTATCGTCTTAATGTGATCACGCTCAATGTCGAACCGTTGCGGAACCGGAAAGAGGATATACTGCCGCTGCTCAATCATTTCATTAAAAAAGAAATAGGGCCGGAACGTACGCCGCCGAGTATCACGGACGAGGTGAAGGGGATGTTGCTGCGGTATTTGTGGCCCGGTAATATCAGGGAGCTTGAGAATACGGTGAAACATGCGCTGACATTCACCTCCGGCAATGAGATAACGTGTGAGGTTCTGCCTTCAAAACTGCTTAGCGCTGTAGCAGAGCAGATGATGGCTGAGAATGCAGACGTCAAAGACGATGTTTCCAAGTATGGGTCGCTGAAGGATTTTCTGCGTGATAAGGAGAGGGAGTATCTACTGCAGGTCATAGAATCATTCGGCGGGGACAAGGAGCAGGCTGCCTCAGCTCTGAAGATCAGCCTTGCAACATTATACAGGAAGCTGCTTGGTGGTAAGCCGGGCGAAGAAGAAAAGATTTCAGAGGAAGAGTGAAGAGAAGAATATTGCCCACAGACTTGTCCCGCCGTAGTGTGACTCTTCCACGAAGTGCGGATGAACACAGATGGGAATGAGAATGCCGCCAAAGGCGGGGAAGAGCAATATGAAGTATGGTCGGTAGGAGATAAAAACATTTTAGGACGAGGGTGGCATGTGAAAATAGGATTCATGGGAGCAGGCAAGATGGCCGAAGCAATACTGGCGTCGCTGATCAAGTCGAGATTCTGCACAAAGGATAAGATATATGTCAGCGATGTGGCTCAGGACCGTCT
>CAMCYG010000141.1 GCA_945883775.1 Victivallis vadensis | reverse complement strand
TTTTGCAAACACAAGTTTCTGATTTTCTACCTGCGCTATTTACCGGAACTCCCTCCATCAATACGTTACCGCATACATAACAATGTTCTGTCCCAACCGTATAGCCTCCCTATCAGTATAGCCCAGAGCATAAGGATTCTGGGACAGTTCCCACCCGCCCGCCATACCGTACTGACTGTAAACCACACCGTAATGCTGTCCGATCTCCACTCCCTCCAGCGGCGGTTCGATCATCAGCCGCCCCAGCTGACCCGCCAGCAATGGCGTAACGCTGGTAATACTGATACACTTAACAGGATTGGGCTCGACATAGATACTGCTGGCCGGCGAGATCAGCATCAATGGTTTATCGGGGAACACCAGCTTCATCTCAGTTCGGAACGCCTGATCGAACTCACGCCGGCCACAGCACGACTCAGCAAACAGAAAGCCACCACTCTCCAGATATTTCTTTAAAGCCACCCGCTCTGCTTGAGTCAGCTGAAATTTGTCATGCCCGGTCATATAGAGGAATGGCAGATCGAACAATCCGGGATCGGTCAAGCGAACTTCGCGAATGAAAGCCTGAACAGCCACAGATGTCCGTCGACTGAAAGTATCAAGCAGCATCGACAAAGCATAAGGCCGTGGTTTCCATCCTCCATCATAAATGACCTGTCCCCCGCGTAACCGGTCAGCCAGCCCGCTATTCTGCTCCTGGAACATCATACCGGAAATTCCCCCGGATTTCACCCAGCCGCGCCAGGCCATGACATAAGCAGCCAGATTAATCCCCATCCGAATGCCCACCTCAGACCTGTCCGCCGATAACATCCCAGATCGTGACACCATTGCCACAGCGCGACAGCGCACCGTCACACCCTCCAGCATCGGCAATCCGCCGGATCCTTTATCCACCTTGCTTTTTTCAACACTGCCTTCTTTTGCCAGTTCGTAACAGGACCAATACAGCGGATGAGAGGGACTAAAGCGCTCCAGCGATACATCACGAAAAATGATTCCGAGTTCACGCCGGGCTGAATCGTAGAACGGCTTTGAGCCCGATCCTGTATCAAAGACCATAGTTCCACCGGAGAGCATGAACTTCCTCAAGGTCTTCCGCTGAGCAGGAGTGAAAGAGAAATGATAATGGCCCGACACATAAAGCACCGGGTTATTCTCAGGATTGATATCAATCTCATCAGGAGACTTAGCCTCCTTGCGATAGGACAGGCCCAACCGCGCCTTAAGCTCGCCCAGCAGCAAATTCAGATTATCGGCTGAGTCATCGGCATGCGAGACGACACTGATTTTAAGGTTAACAAACATCACGGGAGGCTGAGGACCCTCTCTGGAACCGGTTGTGCTCCGCGCTGATGTCGCTGCACTTCCGGTTTCCGGACTGTCCGGCCTCTTCGGCGGAGAAACAAAACCAGGCTCCCCTGAACCGTCACCAGCCGGCGCCGGCGTATCGTCAGAAAAAGAGGAATCAGGGAGATCATCCACGTAAAGGGCTCTAACGATATCAGCAGATGCGCTCACCTGGTCATCAACAACCGTTACCGCTGACGGAACCGTAGACGGCTCAACAACAGGCCGTCCGGGCTCTGTTTTTATCTGATCAGGTCTTGCGTCGACCCGCGCCTCAATCTTCGGCACTGGTCGAGGATCATGTAAAGGCTTCTGGGCGGCCAGCCACCACCAGATCAGCCCGCCGCCTATAAGCAAGGCCAGCATAGAGAGCGCGACCGCCAGCCCCGAAACGGAAGAGTGCTGGCCCGGAGTAATTTCGCGCAGCGGAACGGACGCGCGTATAGCCTTTACCACATGCGCTCCCGAGACAGGAGGCAAGCGCGAGGCCAACAGCAATCGGTCGACTATTGACATCAGCACAAGTCGCTTTTTCAGCTCATCCGATTCGTCGAGAAGCGACAGCAGACGTTTTGACTCGGATTTCCCGAGCTTTCCGTCCAGATAGTCATCGATCAATTGGATTTCATCCAGATTATCAGACATTGCATCGACCTTTTTTCAGAAGGCATGATCCTATGGCCTGCCTGGCCCGGTGAAGAATAACTTTGGCAGAGTTTGAGGATATCTGCAAAAGACCGGCGAGATCATTGAGGTGCTGTTTCTTGTAGTAGAAGCCCTCCATTACATCACGGGACTTTCCTTGCAGGCGGGACAGACAATCCGTGAGATTCTTAAACAGTTCCTCCGGCATCTCCTCTATGGCCTGGTCGATATGAGGTTCCAGCTGATCAGCGACCTCCGCTTTGAACCCATCCTCCATTTCCCGCCGACGGTACCAGCGGCGGCGCTCATTCTGCGCGACATTTCGGGCAATAGAGCGTAACCATGCGGCAAAGAATGTGCCTGGCTTATAGGTGGCCAGCCGTTGATAGGCGATGATAAAGACTTGTTGGGTTATATCAGGGACCTGACTCGAATCCGGAACCATCGAGGCAACTACGGCTCGAACCTGCCCTTCATAAGCGTCCACGATTTTACTATAAAGGTCGATTTTGCCAGACCGTATCAGGTCAATGATTTTATCAAGTTCTTCCATGACCCCTTTACTTTAACAGCTGTTAGTCGAATGTGGCCTTCAATCCCTCATCATTAGAATGTCGTTTCCGGCCAATAGGTTACAAAAATTCGAGCCAACTGGGCGCATCTGCGATTCGGTGCAGTCCCCTAAGAGCGGCTCACCCAGAGAGTTCGCCCATAGCTTCTACCTTTGCTGGATTTGAGGTAGGGCGAGGCGTCCCTGCCGAGCCGCGATTACAGTGAAAACACCGAATCGCGCAGATGCGCCCGGGCTAACTCCTCATCAGAGTGACAAATCCATCAATACAGGTCTAAGGCGATACATGCCAGCCTACTTCTTCGGCTTAGGAACTACTCGCAAATGACTTTCGTCCGCCAGCACCATGATTTTTGTACCCAGATAGACAAGCGTGACACCATCTGAAGATCCACCTGTCTGCATTATAGCGGGCTTACCGGCACCAGTGATGAACTCAACCGTCCCTGAACTGACTTTCGACATTTTGGTGGGCTCAAGCTTGATCTGACCCGCATAAGGCAATGCCAATGCCTTTTCCAAATCGCTCCGCTCCTTCAAACGGCTTGATTCCAAGATATAATACTGCGAATTCATTCCGCTGATCGCACTTCCCAGGCGATACGACCAGGCTGATCCCCACCTGTCTTTAAAAGGAGGCATGGTGGCGATCTTCAGGGCTTTAATCGGTTCCAGCGTGACAGGAAAGGCGATATCTCTAAGGTAGATCTTCTTCAGAGTGATCTTCACCTTCTCCCTGTCAATCCGCGTCAGCCAGCCTCTTGCGATCTCTGCACCGGCGGACTGGAGAGAAGTTGCGCCGTCAGGGATAGACGCCATAGACTCAAGTTTCGGAATCGCCTCTTTGGTGTTTCCCATCTTGAGCAGTCGCCAGGTCTCAATACCCTTGACCACGACAACCAAAGGGTCTTCCTTGGGTGTTTTTGCCAGAAACTCCCTGCATTTTGCCGTCACATCCGCGTGATCTTCCACCGCGTTGGTACTGTCGGACCAGAGCTGCAGCAATCCGCTCTCATCAGCAACAACAGATTGAGCACGACACACCGTCACAGTAGCCATTACGGCCACCAAGCCAACCAAGATCGACATGTATCTCTGCATAAAGTCGCCCCTCCTTCAAAACATACAACTTCCCAGCCAGACCGGAATATTACCAGCCACCGACAGCAAATCGTTCGAACAAGCATTGTAATATTCACCTTTATTATCCTTTATAATCATTGCATGCAATACAAAACGCCACACAAGAGAATAAAAGCCTTGCATCGCAACCGTGCTCAGTTATCCTATGTAAATGAGCAAGTATGAGTACACCCGATATTTTGAGAATGAGGTTTTGCTTAAGCGGTCTTATCTCAAGAAGGAATGGTGCGAAAGGGTCGTTGATAACCCTCTCAAAGTCGAGAGACAAGAACATAACCGCTTTCGTTTCTGGGGTGAGATTGAAGAATTGGAAGGAAAAATACTCAGGGTTATAACCCTGGATGATAAAGTCACAATACATAACGCTTTTCCTGACAGGAGGTATAAGAAATGAAACTGAAATATTATCAAGAGACCGACTCGCTATACATTGACTTGTCATCCAAACCTAGCGCGGAATCAAAAGAGATATCGGATGGGATAGTGCTTGATTATGACAAAGATGGCAATCTGGCCGGAATCGATATTGATAATGCAAGCAGCAAGATTGACCTTCATGAATTCACCCTCAGCAGTATGCCCACAGAGTTGCATGCCCAGATAGCATAAAATCGTCAACCAGAGAATGCAGGCTATCGCCTGTCCCTGCGGAACAGTCTCAGCCTGATTTTCGACGTTATGCATGCAAGAAAATGAAGAACCAAATATCCAAGAACCCCGTAAAAAAAGCTCGCAAGGAAAAACGCATTAAGAAACTCAAAAAAGAGGGTCTTATTGTAAAAGGCGTTGAGATCCCCAAAGGTGTATTGCCGGCAAATCCTGACAACCAAGCCTATAGCGGCGGTTATGCCGCAAAGCTATATTACTCAGACATTCACTATACTTGTGCTGGATGTTCCAAAAAAGAGGTCTGGACTGCACCCCAACAGAAACGGTATTTTGAAACACAAAAAGGCAACATCTACAACGAACCCAAGTGGTGTCATAAATGCCATCTCAAACGAATGCGAGATAAAGAAGAAAAAAGCAAAATCAATGCATAACACCACACACTGCTGGCTATCGCCCGTTCCTGCGGAACGTGCTCAGCTAAAGTGTAAGCGTTCGCCAGGAATAAGAAAATGAATGCATCAGAAAAGCGTATTCAGGAAGTACTCGGAGAGGATCTTCATGTTTCGCCAAATAATCTCAGACGTTATCGTACCTATCTCAAGAAAAGCGTGAAATTCCCGTTTCGCGTGACGGGTACTGAAGACTTCCCGTGGGAGGAACCCTACGTAATGGGTGGATGGGACGAAGAGGAATATGAGGAATTGAAGAAAACAAATCCATCATACACGGATGAGTTTGAACTTCTTGACATACTTGGCCCAGAAGATTACGACCTTGTTGCAGTTATTCGTCGCACATCTGATAAACAAGTTTTTCAGATTGGGTTATCATGGTTAACATGTGCTGGAAAGAAGTCAGCCAACCATACGATGCTGAAAGACTATTCCATATGGAAAGTCAATTATTGAAACGGCGATCGGGATAGGTAGCCCCATTGCTGGGGCACCCTCCCACATCACCGTGCGTACAGGTCGTGTACACGGCGATTCGGCTGTTATGGACAAGTTTTCATCCAAGTAGAATCAGGCCGAGTTTTGATGTGAAGTAACCTTCTGGCAGTGCG
>CAMCYG010000140.1 GCA_945883775.1 Victivallis vadensis | reverse complement strand
AGCAAGGATAATAGAGACTGCAGCGTTGCGGGGGACAGGACCGTGGGCGTGCCTCCGCCGATGTATACCGTCTTTGGGCGCAGCCTGCCAAACTCAAGGGAGCGCATAGCCATCTCTTTGCCCATAGCGGGTATGTATTCGCTGATGAGGACGTCCCCTCCGTCTGCGATAGAGTAGAATGAGCAATAGATGCATCTGCCGTCACAGAAGGGGACATGAATGTAAATGTTGTCGATGTTTTCGTTCATCCAGGCAATCATAGCATGCTGATCGGCGGTAAGAGAAGTGCGAAGTTCGACGCTGGCATTCAGTTGGTGCAGGATAAATTTGTTGATTATCCGCCGGGGTAGTGTAGGCGTCGACTCCGCATCGGCGAAGCGACGGATGAATTCTCGCAAATCACATCGACTTTGCGGCGGAGGGTACCTCGAAAGAAAATCAAAAAAGTTCGTTTTCGTGTTGACTTATTTTTATGACTTGGCAAATTGATGTCAAACACATGCAAAGGCAGGTAGAAGTTTATAAATGACAACTGATGAGTCCGACAGTCCTTTAGGGTTGACCGTCGCCGAAGTACATACCGCTAGCAGAATCATAATGCAGCCGAAGCGTCTCTTTTTGCTTATTGATCATCACGGGGCATGCGGCGTCTGACGTCGTCGCCCGAATTATTTAAATGGAAGAAAAAACAGACATAAAAGCGCCGGTGAAAGCAGACCAGGGAGAGTCTGCTGATAACGCCCAGTTAATACAGGCGATGGAGTTTGATTTTGAGCAACAGCAGCAGGGTGATCTGCCGTCGTTAAAGCTGTCCACTCTGTCGGTCTCTCCGCAATGGAAAGACTGGCGCTGGCAGATGCGCAACAGGATCCGCAATATCACAAAGCTTGCCCAGCTCTTCCCTTCGATTGGCATCAACCAGGGTCTCTTGCAGGCTGCAAGCAAGTTCCCGCTGGCCATAACGCCGTATTACGCATCGCTCATCAGGCGTGTAGACGAAACAGATCCGATCTTTAAGATGTCCGTGCCGCAGGTTCAGGAGCTTTGGAATCCGCCGTTCCTGCGGGATGATCCTCTGGAGGAGGATAGTGACATGCCGGTCCCCGGTCTTGTGCATCGTTATCCTGACAGGGCGCTCTTGATCGCGACCACCGCCTGTGCGATGTACTGCAGACATTGCACAAGGAAGCGTGTCACGGGTATCAGGGAATCCTGCATATCTGGCGCCAGGCTCCGGAAGACGGTCGAGTACCTGTCAAAGCATCCTGAGATAAGGGATGTGATCATATCCGGAGGCGATCCCTTAACGATGAGCACTGAGGTGCTGGAGTCGATACTTATTGCTTTGCGGTCGGTGCCGAGTGTCGATGTGATAAGGTTTGGAACCAGGGCGCCAGTCACGATGCCTTGCAGGATCACCGATGAGCTTACGAACATGATAAAGAAGTATCACCCTGTATGGATCAATACACATTTCAACCATCCCAGCGAGCTGACGCCTGATTCTGCCGAAGCCTGCAACAGGCTTGCGGATGCCGGTATTCCGCTGGGTAACCAGTCGGTTCTTCTCAAGGGCGTCAACGACGATCCGCGGGTGATGGAGGAACTGCTCAGGGGGTTGATCCGGATAAGGGTTCGTCCGTATTATCTTTTCCAATGTGATCTTGTCGCAGGTGTAGAGCATTTCCGCACGCCACTTTCCAGGGGCATAGAGATAATGGAATACTTGCGCGGCCGGTTGGGCGGTATAGCCATCCCAACCTTTGTAGTGGATATGCCGCATGGTGGCGGGAAAGTTCCTGTCTATCCCAACTATGTCGTCACGACAAGCCCCACGCACACTGTGCTGAGGAACTTTGAGGGCATGATGGCCAGTTATCCTGAGCCGTACGCTGAGGAGAAGTCAGCCGTAGCGGAACAGGCAGATGCCAAGTCGCCCGGGGTCTGGGAGCTGGCAAGTGGTAGGAGTTCCAAGATTCAGCCCGAGAATACCGATCGCCAGCATCGTCGCACACAGATCAACACAGATTAGCCGCCGTTTCCACGCGTCGTCCCTAATGCACAGGATTCCAGCGTTTTGAGGCAGGAGCCGATCAACTGGCCGGAGATTCTGTCTAAAAACATGAAGTAGAAGGAGTTCAGTAAACAAAATGACAATTCGCATCGGCCTGGTTTACGATTTGCGTAAGGACTATCTTGCGGAAGGATTCTCGCCTGAGGAAGTCAGTGAATTCGATTCCGAGGACACGGTAAATAATCTGGAGGAGGCGATAAAGTCTCTTGGTTATCAAGTCGAGCGTATCGGTCACGCAAAGGCACTTTGCGCCGCGCTTGTGGTCGGGAAGCGATGGGATCTTGTCTTTAACGTCGCTGAGGGCGTGAAGGGCAGATCCCGGGAGGCACAGGTTCCTGCAATACTGGAAGTCTATGATGTGCCGTATACTTTCTCCGATCCGCTGGTATCTGCGGTGACGCTAGACAAGGCGGTATCGAAGCGCCTGATAAAGGAAGCCGGCCTTTATACTCCCGACTACAAAGTCGTCGAAAGGCTGTCAGATCTGGATGGATTGACCTTGAGATATCCGCTTTTTGCAAAACCCATTGCGGAAGGAACTGGAAAGGGTATAGAACAGGATTCGAGGATAGACAATCAGGCCCAGCTCCTCAAAGTATGCAGCCGGATACTCGCACGTTGCTGTCAGCCGGTGCTTGTCGAGGAGTATCTTGCCGGCAGGGAATTTACCGTTGGGATCGTCGGAACAGCTTCCAAGTCTCGGGTAATCGGTACGATGGAGGTGGAAATACTTGAACAGGTTGGCGGGACTGTATATTCTCTTGAAACGAAAGAGCGCTGTGAAGAGCTGGTAAGGTATACCGAACTGCGTGAAGCGGGCCTGCGCAAGATAGTGGAGAAGCTGGCTCTGGATTGCTATCTGGCTTTGGAGTGCAGGGATGGAGGAAGGGTGGACGTAAAGCTTGATGCCGCTGGTAAACCGGCGTTCATGGAGGTGAATACGCTTCCGGGTCTGCATCCGACCCATTCGGATCTTCCTATGATAGCTACGAATGCAGGTATGGGCTATGCTGAACTGCTCGGCGCGATTATCGACAGCGCTAAAACAAGGATGAGAGCGAAAAGTTAGAAACCGTATAAAGTGAAAGGTGTAAAGTATAAGGCGGACAGGAAAAGAATTATGGCTCATGTTAAAGCCTGATACCTTTAACCTTATACCTTTTACAACAAAGTGTAATTATGTCAGATGAAAAACTTTCAGTATTGGTGCTGTATAACCTTCACGGCGAGGAACAGCTCGATGCTAAGCGGCTTGAGAGCGAAGACAGCGTAATGGTCGAGGTTAAAGTCGTCGCGGCGGCGCTGGAGAAGCTGGAAATACCATACAGGGTGGTGGGACTCAGGAGGATAGAAGATCTCTATGAGATACTCTCCAAGAGCCGGGAGACCATTGTTTTCAATATCGTCGAGGGCCTGCCTTATCATAACATAGAGGCAAATTACGTTCCTGCGATATGCACTGCGTTTGGTAAGGCAGTGACAGGGTGTGATGCTGCATGTCTTTCGCTATGTGTGAATAAGTGGAAGACGAAGGCTGTTCTGCAGGCGTCCGGCATCATGGTGCCGGATGGTATCATCGTGCCGCCCGGCGCTTCCTTTGCGCCGTTGAAGGATCTCACGCGTGGTCCTTACATCGTCAAGCCCTGTCTGAGGGATGCCAGCGAGGGGATGGAGGGCAAGTGTGTGTTTGACAAGAACTGCAAGGAAATGCAGGACGCCATCAAGAAACAGCATGCGATGTTCAATGAGCCTGTGCTTGTGGAGCGGTTTGTCGGGTCGCGCGAGTTTAATCTTTCCATAGTTCAGAACGGGCAGAAGGTGGATGTCATGCCCATAGCCGAGATAGATTTCAGCGCCTTCCCGCCGGAGATGCCTAAGATAATAGATTATGCGGCGAAATGGAAACCGGAGACGTTTGGCTACAACAATACGAACAGGGTGATACCAGCCAAGGTGTCCGATACGCTGGCGCGCCGGATAAGGTCTGTTGCTGTTCAGTCCTGGAAGATGCTGGGATGCCGTGACTTTGTTCGCGTCGATATGCGTGTTGATGAGAAAGAACAGGTGTACGTTCTTGAGGTCAATCCCAACCCGGATATATCGCCGGATGCAGGATTTGCTGCGGCGCTTACGGCCGCCGGGATACCTTTCGAGAAGTTCGTAGAGCGTATCATAAAGAACGCGGACCTTCGCTACAAGGACAGGCGTTCTGCGGCGATGACTTTCCAGCAGAAGACGATTCTCGATCTTGACTACAAGATGCGGGTGACCCAGGCTGACGACAGGCCGCAGGTGCTGGATATATTGAACCGTACAGGCTACTTCAGGCCTGACGAGGTAGCGGTGGCCATGGAAGTCCTTGATGAAGGGATAGCGAAGGGGCCGTCTGGTCATTACCAGTCCTATGTTGCGGAGCTGGATGGTAAGGCCATAGGCTGGATATGCTTCGGGCCGACTCCTTGTGCCATTGGCACTTATGATATCTACTGGATAGTAGTTGACCCGACTTATCAGGGCATGGGTATAGGTAAGAGTATGCTGATTTTTGCAGAGGATCTGATCCTCAAGGCTGGCGGCAGGCTCAGCATCATCGATACTTCAGGGAAGAATATCTATGAGTCCACCCGGATGTTCTATAGCAGGATGGGATATGCCGAGGAGGCCCGCATTACTGATTTCTACCAGAAGGGCGACGACAAAGTCGTGTATGTGAAGAGGCTGCAGTAAGAGAAGCGGTGTAAGGTAAAAGGTTAAATGTATAAGGCTTTTCTGGGGATTCACTTGTCAGCTCTAAAAGCTTGATAAGAGATGATATATTTGCTGACAGAGCAGCGTATTTCGACCTAAGCGCAGCAGTTTCAATGGGAATATAGTGCATGTCTTCGGCAAGATATAGCATGCTTCTCACTTCACCAGAAGATCCTTTCGAAATATCCAGCATTCTTGCAAAATCTGCTGCTGATCCTCTCTCGAAACCCTCGCTGATGTTATTCATAACAGATATTGATGCTCGTTGTATCTGATCGCGGAATGAATAATCTTTTATACCTATCATTTTGTCATATATCTCATTGATCAGCATTCGCGAATCACTCCATACTCTGAGATCCTCGAAGCGTCTTGCTCCTTGCTTTGTACTCATGTTTTGGTGATTTTCCTTCCTGTCCTTACACTTTACACTTTTAACTTTATACTCTTAATTAGTCCGCATTCCTCGCAGGTTGTTTTGCGATTCAGGCAGAAGTCATGGTAGATCTGGATCAAGCCCTGTTGTCTGACTCCGTTTCTTCTGTAAACCATCGGATTGTGGTCATGCCCGAAAAGATTGTGTGCGGCGTTTCTGATGTCTGAATTGTCATG
>CAMCYG010000139.1 GCA_945883775.1 Victivallis vadensis | reverse complement strand
GGCGTACTGATTGCCACTGCGTCAATATCAGGATTCTGCAATGCCTCACGGTAATCACCATAAGCTTTCACATCCATCTTTATAGTCTTCTTTGAATAGTGTTCTTGGACATGCTGCTTCGCGTCCGCCAATCTGAGAGAATCCAGATCGCACACCGCAATGATACGTGCGTCTTTCTGTTTCAGTAAGCCAGGCATATCCATGCTGAATCCGATTCGGCCGCAACCGATCTGGAGAATATTGATTTTCTTGCTCGGCGCATCTGCGCCAAGTACTGAAGATGGGATGATAGACGGAAATGCCACCGCGGCCATGCCGAGAGCTGATGCTTTCATGAAACTGCGTCTCGAGTTCCTGTATATGTATCTAGTAGCAGCCATCTTTTGCCTCCTTGTTAGCGATTAAGATATGTTTCATAATATACAGGGTCATCCGATTTACAACCTCAACATGTGCATTAAAATCTTCATAATGTGCAATTATCTGTTCCGTTCTGCGTTTTAATGATGTATACTCCGTGCGTAAGTGTAAAAATGATGAAAACCCTGAGAATTGCATTGTTTATGAATGCTACCCGCGCTTACGAGCAGGGGCTCATTCGTGGGATCCTTAAATATTCCCGCCTTCATGGTCCTTGGAATATCTTCAGAATCATGCCTGTAGTATCAGGAGGGCGTAATGTCACTGTAGCCGACGTAAGAGCCTGGCGGGCCGACGGTATTATCTGGCGAGAAGATGATAACTTTAAAGAGCTACGACGGCTTGATATTCCTATGGTCGTTGCGCCCTACCGCGCTATATTCAAAGAATACTCGAATATCTTAACAAATGACGCTGCTATTGGGAAAATGGCTGCAGAACATTTTCTGGACCGCGGCTTTCGCAGTTTTGCCTTTTATGGCATCGGGCAGAGGTATTGGTCTATTGACCGCCAGCAAAACTTCTCCGCCAGATTGGCTAAGAGTGGTTTCAGTACAGCACTCTGCACCGACCTGCCCGGTGATACTCAGAACAGAAGGCAGTCTCGTCTGGCCGATTGGCTGATCTCGCTACCTAAACCGTTAGCGCTGATGGTTTGTACCGATGATTGCAGTCATGACTGCCTTGAGGCTTGCAAGTATTCTGGGCTGCACATACCTGAAGATGTTGCCATAATAGGTGTTGGCAACGACAGTCTTATCTGCGATTCCAGCTATCCGCCCCTGTCCAGCGTCGTCATCGATACCGAACAGGCCGGCTACAATGCGGCGGAACAGCTAGTGAGGCTGATTCACAAAAGCAAAACAGGTGTTGTCGATATCATTGCGGAGCCGGTGCATATTGTCACCAGACAGTCGACCGATATACTTGCCACAACGGATAAGAACCTTTCCCTGGCCATAAAATATATCCGGGATAATGCGGGCCATAAAACCAGCGTGGAAGACGTAGTCAAAGCCATTCCTGTCTCCCGTCGCTTGCTGTACCAGAAATTCCGTGATGTTCTTGGTCGCTCTATTCATGAAGAAATAAGGCGGGTTCAGATGAGCTATGCGGCAAAGATGCTTGTTGAGACAGACCTTCAGGTCGCGGAAGTAGCAGCGCGGCTGGGTTATCAGGACGCAAAAAATCTTGCCCGTGTATTCAAACAGGAGAAGCAAACAACGCCTCTGGCATATCGAAAGAAACACGTGAAATAGCACGTATTCGGCGAATGACGGCCATATATGAAGTCCGCATTTCAGCTGTAGGATAAATAGCTGGAAAGGATCCGGTGCTTTCTATAATATCATTAAAACCATGGAGGATGTCCGAATGAAGTCGTTAATTGCATTTTTTCTTGTTGTAGCGCTTCCCGTCGCGGGTTTTGGCGAGTTTTCACTGTGGAATGCCAAAGATCCTAATTCCAATCCGATACTCGACCGTGGCTTGATCCCTGATTACAGTTACTATGTTGGTTTTATTCCTGATAGTAATATTGAGGGTTTTGATTCCACATCGGTCATTGAGATAGGCGGCAATTGGGAGCTGGATACTTATGAGGAGGCCGCTTTTAAGGGCGATGTCGATATCAACATTGATTTTGATATTACAAGTTTCCTTGACGATGGAAATCTGGATCTGCCTAACCAGGTAACAGATCTTTATTTTGACTTGGGTTGGACTTACAGGTGCACTGACGTTGATACGTTTCAGGCCAGAGTGATGCCTGGCATATACTCGGATCTTGCGACGTTTGACTCAAATATATTCTATATTCCTTTCTCTGCTATGATTGCGAGGAATTTTACAAAAAGTCTTTCTGGTATAATAGGGGCCCAGGTGCGGGCAGGATTTGACCAGTTGCTGATGCCTATTGTTGGTGTAGATTGGCAGATCAATAATGATTGTAGACTGAATGCGCGTCTCCCCCATAGCTCTCTCATCTATAGGTTCAATGAATTCGGCAGTTTCTATCTTGGTTTTAAGTGGCAGAACATGTCATATGGATTGGATGACGGCGCGCGCGATCAGATAACGCTAAATGATTTTCGATTTTATGGAGGCGCATCATTCCAGATATCCGACGGATTGTATGCTTTCGTAGAGACCGGCAAGGTGTTTAACAGAGAGATAAGCTTTGGAGACACGCAAGGGAATACCGTTGATTACGATGTCGAGAATGCGTTAACCATGCGCTTCGGCTTGCACGGGCCGTTCTAGTCCAAAGTGATACGCGTAAGGAGTCACAGGTGCAAAGTGTGCGGAATGCAGATTGATTAATAAGACGGTTGATTGCGAATTACGATCCACCGTCTACTGTTTTCTTGTTTTTTGAACGGCCTTATAGATCGCCTTTTTGAGCTTATCCATTCCCAGTCCTGTCAGGGCAGATATTTCTATGGGCTTTGTCTTGGTCTTCGTCTTGAATTTCTTCAAATTGTCTTTTGCTGTTTCGACGTCCATCTTGTTGGCAACTACCATTGATGGCCTGTCCGCGAGTTCTTCTTTGTACAGTTTCAATTCGTTCCGCAAAGATTTGTAGTCATCCCATGGCTTGCGGCCATCGACGCCTGCCATGTCGATTACAAAGACAAGAAATGTCGAGCGTTCGATATGTCGCAGGAAGTCGTGTCCAAGTCCTATCCCGTTGTGCGCGCCGTCTATAAGGCCTGGTATGTCAGCAACCTTTATCTTGGTGTAGTCCTCAAGTTCCATTGTGCCGATGATCGGGTTGAGTGTGGTGAAAGGATAAGATGCGATTTTCGGGTGCGCATGGCTGATTGCCGTAACTAGCGATGATTTGCCTGCGTTCGGGTAGCCTACCAGTCCCACATCAGCTACGATCTTGAGGTCTAGCCGGAGCTGGAGCTCCATGCCGTCTTCGCCGTTTGTTTGCTGTCTGGGTGCTCTGTTAGTGGATGATTTCCAGTGGACGTTTCCCAGTCCGCCTTTTCCGCCTTTTGCCACAAGAAGCAGTTCTCCGTCGGTAGCGATATCGCCCAGAATCCGACCTGTGATCTCGTCCTTTACCTCGGTGCCGACAGGGACATCCAGATAAAGATCACTGCCGTTTTTTCCGTGCTTTTGCTGGCCTGAACCATAGCCGCCATTTTCCGCTCTCTGTTCAGGGTTGTGGAATATTTTTATCAGATTGTCTTCGTTGTAGGTTCCGCGCAGATATATGCTTCCGCCGCTTCCGCCGTCGCCGCCGTCAGGCCCGCCTTTAGGGATGTATTTTTCCCTTCTAAAGCTGGCGCATCCGTTGCCGCCTTTGCCCGCTCTGACTTTGAGGACTGTCGTGTCTATGAATGACCTGTTTTTCATTGGAAGAGGCTAACATAAGAGTGCAGCGTAACTTCGCCAATACAATACCCGCTGAAAATAGAATTCATTTGGGTATTGTATATCTGAATAGACAAGCCAAGGCCATGATTTGTATCATTCTGCCGGCATTGGCAGGATATTGACCTTGTTCCGAATCTTGTCGAACTTAACCAGTCCGTCAATTATCGCAAACAGGGTGTGATCCTTGCCCATTCTGATATTTTTGCCTGGAAAAATTTTTGTGCCGCGCTGGCGAACGATTATTGAGCCGGACAGTACTGCCTGGCCATCAAATCTTTTTACGCCTAACCTGCGACCTGCGCTATCGCGCCCGTTTTTACCTTTACCGCCTTTTGTAGCCATCTTAAGCCTCCGTTGGTTCTTTCTTCAGAATTAGCCGAGTGCAATGACTTTTGCCAGTGTGATGTGTTGGCGATGGCCTATCTTCTTGGTGAAACCTTTTCTGCGTTTCTTCTTAAAGGATACGACCTTCTCTCCCTTGTAAGTCTTTGCTATCTCGAGTGTTACCTTGGCGTCTTTGACTTCCGGTGTACCGACTTTGAGCTTCTTCCCATCGGATATTGCCAGCACTTTAATGTCGACTTTCTCGCCAGGTTTGACATCAAGTTTCTCTATCTTGACCATATCGTCCTTGGAAACAAGATACTGTTTCCCGCCGGTCTCTATTACTGCATATGCTTCCATAGTCTTATCTTTCCCTTTTTGATTTAAACCGTGTGAAAATATGGAAGAAAGCCTCTTATGTCAAGCAGTGATTTGAGGCTGACCTGGCAGTGCGGTATATCGGATGGGTTCAGGCGGTTAAGATTATCAATCTACGCAGATTGATAATCGCTTGCATTGTCGGTGTGTGTTTGTAATAAAACAGGCAGAGCTACTCAGAGCAGAAGGAAGTAATGTTAAACAGTTTGCCTAAAAGTCAAATATTGGCCTCGTTTGCGGTTGTCTTGTCTGCCATGGTTATCGTGGCGTTTTACCGGACCGGCAGGCTCGATTTTATATTAGGGGGCGAATATGACGTTCCGGTGGTTGAGGGAGGAGCGATTGATGTTGCTCCCTCTATAGCCGCGCCTAAGCCTGCAGAGTCTGTTACGGATAAATCCAAGGCTGTAAGCTCCGCCGATCTGGAGAAGATGTTTCCTGTTGATTTTGAAGGAGAGTCGGAAGGTTCGCAATCTGCCGAATCTGCTTCTGGGGTTGCGACAGCTGACGCTCCTGTCGTGCCGAAAGAGAGTACTAATGCGGTGCAAGCATCAACTTTCAATGCGCCGACGCCAGGGTCATCGATAACGCTGGTTCTAAAGAATAAAGCAAAGCAAACCGGAATTCTTGAAGAAATCAATCAGAACGGCATAAAGATCAAGACGGACAATTATTCGTTGCTAGTCTTGAAGAAGAATCTTTCGTCGACATCGTTGGCTCAGTATTACGGTGAAATCTATGTGGCGCCCAAGGTGCAGAAGCAAGATACTGTTGCACCAAGAATCGGCAAGGTTGCAAAAGATTCATCCCGGCCTAAAGAGGCAAACACTGGGGATTTTGCTGAGTATATGCGTAAGCACGGCGAGACAGAAGAGCTCAAGGCGAAGAAGCAACGAGTGCAAGAATACGAGGATCAGCGCAGGAAAGAAGGCCGGGAGTATTGATAGAGCC
>CAMCYG010000138.1 GCA_945883775.1 Victivallis vadensis | reverse complement strand
GGTAGGGCCGGTTTTTGTCATGTCGCATGACGTGACTTTGCGATGAACATGACGCACCGAAGTAAGAAATCGTCGATCAGGGGATCGACTCCTACAGAAGAGCAGAAATGGACCAAACTGCAGCGGTGTTTGCATGCAGAGTCGTTGTGGTTGGGCTAAGGATGGTGTGCGGCGCTGACGAGCGGCACATCTACAAGAAAAACTTCTTTTCCCCCTGTAGGAGCCGATCCCCTGATCGGCGATTTCTTCTCTATCGACGCAAAATAAATCACTCAAAAAGCACGAATTCATTGACTTTTTTAGTGCGTATTAGTACCTTTGTCGGCAGACTAATAAAGTTGCTTCAGCGATTTTTTGTTTTTCATTTAAATAAAGAAAGAAGGAGTAGTATTATGCCTGCGAAGAAGAAAGTAGTGGTAAAGCCATCAGCGAAAACTAAAACACCCGTAAAGAAGCCAGCACCTGTTGCTAAAGCCAAGAAGCCTGCTGCCGTAAAGAGAGTTTCAGCCCCCAAAGCCAAGGCGCCTGTAAAGACGCCGACACCAATCCAAAAGGCATACGAGCCGGACAGCACGATTGTCTCCATAAGCCCTGAACAGAGGTCCAGTCTCATCAGTGAGCAAGCTTATCTGTTGGCTGAGAAGGATGGCTTTAGCAAGCAGGCCGATTATTATTGGCATGCTGCCGAGATCATGCTTCAAGCCGAAAAGCGAATTTAATTAATTGCCGTCACAAATGACGGTGATTACAGATATTCGGCTGCTATGGCCGCGAGCTGGCTCCTCTCGCTCTTGCGCAGAGTTATGTGGCCATGTATCGACTGGCTCTTAAGACGTTCAGCTGCGTATGTCAATCCGTTGCTTTCTGCGTCCAAGTAGGGATTGTCGATCTGGTAGGGGTCTCCAGTGAGTATCATCTTGGAGCCTTCACCCGCGCGGCTTACAATGGTCTTGACCTCGTGAGGAGTGAGGTTCTGAGCCTCATCGACGATTATATACTGGCCAGGTATTGAACGGCCTCGAATGTATGTGAGGGCTTCAAGGACGATAAGATTATCCTGAATCATCTTCTCGACCTTATCCTGAACGCTGGTCTTGGTTTTCTTTTTTGCTTTCTTGCCGTCCTGTCCGATGTCTCGCAGAAGATAAGTGAGATTGTCGAATATAGGCTGCATCCAATGTGATATCTTCTCTTCCTTGGAGCCTGGCAGATAACCTATGTCTTTACCCATGGGGATCACCGGGCGGGATACCAGTATTCTGTCGTAGCTGTGAAACTTCAGGGTCGTCTGCAGTGCTGCGGCCATAGCCATAAGGGTTTTGCCCGTGCCGGCCTGTCCCACCAGCGTAACAATTTGTATACCAGGGTCCATCAGCAGTTCGATGGCGAGGCGCTGTTCCTTGTTTCTGGCATTGACCGACCAGACCTTATCGTATTGGTTGGAAAGATGAGTCAGCATGCCAGGCTTTATAACTTTGGCCAGTGCACTTCTCTTTTCGTTCTTCTCGTCGATGAGCTGTATGAACTCGTTGGGGTAATTGCCTATTCCTTTGACCTCAAGCAGGTTCTTTTTGAAGAAAGTGTCGATAATATCCGGGGAAACTCTGACTTCGGAAAAGCCGGAATATAGTTCATCGAGATTGATTTTCTGGTTCTCGAAATCTTCCGCCTGTATTCCGAGCGCATCAGCCTTCAGTCTGGCATTGATGTCCTTGCTTACGAAAATCACGTTCTCTCCATTCTTGAACAAGTGGACTGCCAGCTGCAGTATCCAGTTGTCTGCAATTTCTGATGAGAAGCCAAGGCTTGCCGCGTCTTTCGGCAATGACATTATTTTTAGCGTTCCGCCGTTGTTAAGCTTTACGCCGTCACGCAGGTTTCCTGCCGCTCTTAAATGGTCTATCCGCCTTATCACATGCCGTGCATTGCGTCCTAATTCGTCAGTGTGCTTCTTGAATTTATCCAGCTCTTCAATCACCGCCATTGGTATGACTATGTTGTTGTCGGCAAAGTTCTCGATGCTCTCTGCGCTATGCAGTAGAACGTTTGTGTCCAGCACGAATGTTTTGTTCATGGGCCTCCCTGTATGGTTTCTTCTTCATCAATATAAAACGTTATTATTCAAAGTCAAGAAATGTGATGGCTGCTTCCTGCCAGATGAGTGAAGGTGACATCATGATCCACGCGGTCGCTTTAACCCGAACTTCTCTTAACGTACAGCTTTTTTCTAGAATATGAGACGTGGCCGCCCCGTCTCAGGCCGACTGGTCGGCCTGTTTATCGCGTGACCACGTTGACGCGGTACGCGACTTCACGTGGCGGCCCTGGAAGGGCGCATTTCTCACAGGGCGTACTACTATCCGTCAAATATTTGTTTTTCTGCAAAGATTTTTGACAGAATGAACAAAATTAACAAAATATTATCTTCCCATTCTGTGCATTCTGATAATTCTGTCGAAAACTCTTTGGTTGTGGCCCTCCTGGGCTACGTTAAGAGAAATGCGGGTTAAGCAGGCTTCGGGGATGATGTAGGGAACGTGCCTTGTTGAGGGGGGGGGTGATGCCGGCTATATCCGGGCGCTTTGCCACCATGGGAATATGTTCCTGTATTACTTTCAGAATGTCTGTCAGTGAGACCGGCTTCATGAACAGATATACGGTATGCTCATCAAAGACCAATTTCTGCAGTTTCTCGGGAGGGGCATAGCCTGTGCAGAATATGACAACAGGATTCTTGATGGCATTGCTCTTGCAATACGTGGTAATGAGCTCATACGCGGTTATGCCGTCCATGCGTGGCATTATGACGTCCATAATTATGAGTGCGTGCTGAAAATCCTTAAAAAGTGAGACCGCCTCAAGGCCGTCAACGGCCAGGTCGACGCTTAGCTCAGGGAACATCTTAGGCACGAGATCGGCATAAAACTGTCTGATCTGTTGTTCGTCGTCCACCACGAGAATACGGTTGTTGCCGGGCTTTGCATTCTTGTTGTGCATCAATGATCACTCCTTTTCTATTTCTGGTCCAGCGACGTAAGTCCTTCGCGAATTGCATATTTGGTGAGCTCTGCCACGCTGTGCAGATCAAGCTTGGTCATTATATGTTCCACATGTGTTGCAATGGTCTTTACACTGACAAACAATGAGGCCGCTATTTCTTTGCGTGTGGTTCCTTCTGCCAGCATCTGCAGTATCTCTCTTTCCCTCGCTGAAAGCTTGCTGAACGGTGTGCCAGGCGCCGCTGTCTTCCGCTTGTATTCAGTTGCTACTGTGGCTGCTATTTCAGGGCTGATGTATGTTTTGCCCTGCATTACGGTATGTATAGCGGTAAGCAGTTCATCGCTTGCAGAATGCTTTAGCAGGTATCCTTTAGCTCCGGCTTTAAGCATTTCTGTTATGTAGCGTCCATCGGCATGAGCCGACAACGCTATCACGCTGGTCTGTCTGTTGGCGCTGATGAGCTGGCGAGTGGCTTCTATTCCGTTTAGATGGGGCATCTCGACGTCCATTATTATTATGTCAGGAGAGCTATTTGGTGCCGTTCTCAAAGTCTCGCGGCCATCTTGGGCTTCTCCCACGATCTGCATATCAGGCTGGCGGCTTATGAGCATGCGCAATCCCTCGCGCATCATAGCATGGTCGTCGGCAAGAAATATCTTTGTCTTCATTGCGCTACCGCTTCCTGTGTTGCATTGTCACTATGCTTTAGCCAAGCCGCATCGTCCGCAGACATAAAGGGAAGTGATAACTCGATCCTTGTGCCCTTGTTCATGCGTGATTTTATGTTCATGCCGCCGCCGACCTGTTTCAATCGCTCGCGGATGCTCAGCAGGCCGAAGCTGGAATTCTTTTTTGATGCACTGACTATCGACGCAGGATCGAAACCCTTGCCATTGTCTGCGACTGTTATGATCAACCTGTTGTTGTTGATTTCCTGGTTGAGCGTTACTATGCTTGCATTTGCGTGCTTCCTGACGTTGGTCAGCATTTCTCTGACGCATTGGAATGCCATTATCTTTGCGGGTGGGTGCATGTTTATCGGCTCTTCCCGCGTTTCGAATACAAAATTAATACCATGCTTCTGCATTCTTTCGCCAAGCCATTCAATGGCGGCGGATAATCCGAGCTCGTAGAGGATAGGGGGGCTTAGTTCAAAGGTCAGCGAGCGTAATAGCTGAAGTTCTTCGCTTAATTCCCTGCGGATGGAGGCGAGCATTGTCTTTGCCTCGCCATCCTCCAGCATGTCGTCGAGGACCCTGGTCTTGAAAGTCGTTGCAGACATTGACTGCACTACTGAGTCGTGAAGCGCGGTGGCGAGCCGTTTCCGCTCGTGTTCCTCTGTCAGGGCAAGTTCGGAGGTCATCTTTCGCAGCTGTTTCTGCGAAAACAAAAGCTGGCGCTCCCTTTCCATAAGTTCGTATAGGTGTTTTCTCGCCTGTGTGTGTTTCTCCAGAAGGGCCGTATAGAGCTGTTCAATAAGGACGTGACGTTCGATATTGTCCTTGGCTGTTCGTATGAGGCCTGGCGTAAGATCGAAGGAGTGACTGGCGACATCGATCCTGGCTTCAATTGAATGCTTTGAATACACAGGTTCCGGGATTTCAAGGTGGTCGCATAGCCGTTTCACATCGCTTAGTAGATTGTCCGGAAGTCCGTCATTTCCTGTATATGTCAGGATCAGTTCGTTGCCTTCTGTCTTTTCCATTATTGAGACTCGGACTTTTCCTGTTTTGCTGCTGGTGTGGAGATGTCGGCCAATCTCCGTGGTTAGGGTTGATGCCCGCATAGCCGCTACAGAACTGAAAGAAAGTTGTCCGGTCATCGTCCAGATTTTGCCAGCCGCGGAGTATATCGATGCGTGATCACCCAGGTCGATCTCTCCGATGATGTGCTCATCATGCTTCTTCTTCTTCTTCATGAAACTCCAGACAAGAAAACTAATCTTTGACAGATGTGTTGTATCTGCTGAGTTAAAGCAACAACGATTTACTCTCGAATCTTACAAAAATCATTAGGTGTTGTCAATGGCGTGTTGAGGTGTGCTTTTTTCTCTGATGTTTCTCCATGAATCAAAGATAGCCATTGCAAAAACAGCTCTAGCTTTGACTTCAGCCTGCATTTCTCAAAGCATTTGAGAGAAATGCACCCTACGGGTTTCGACTCCAACGCCTTGCGTCGTTGTCGCTCAAGGCTAGCCCTGAGCAAGGTGCGTAAGCACCGCGTCGGGTTAGGAGATGGCCTCCTTGCATCCCGGCGCAGGCCTTCAGCCTGCGCCCTGAAGTTTGGCTCAAACAAGCGTTTCCAGTGACACAAAAGCAGGCATATTGCAGGTGTGAATGAGTTTCTAAGGCTTCGTGTCACAAAGACTGCATCTAGGAAGCCTTTGGAGTGCGCTGGCTTGACAGCGCTTTTCTCAGGCGTGGCTTGACACGCCGTTCTTCGTTTCAGCTTTCTGTGCCCATATATACTATACGCAACCAGTCAAGCCTGGTTGCAAGAAAGAGCGGCGTCAAGCCGCCGCACTCCAAATT
>CAMCYG010000137.1 GCA_945883775.1 Victivallis vadensis | reverse complement strand
GGATTGCCGTCAGTTAGTTTCTTTTGTAGGAGCCGCAACCCTTTGCGGCGATGAGGCGTGAGCGTCGGGAAGAATCGTCGATCAGGGGATCGACTCCTACAGAAGATGAGAAAAGGGACCATTCGAGAATAGAAAACTAATTACATGCATAACTGGAAGTATGAATGGGATAGGGTCGCTAAAAATAAGCAATAAAGAGTTGACCGAAGGCATTGGGCATTGGGATCGTTTAGCTTGTTGGTATGGCAAGGCAGCGACAAAGCTCGTCTCGCGTTTCCGGCGTAAAATTGTCCCGCAGGAACCAACCGCATTGCCATCGATTACTTTCCCGTAATGCTAGCGCCTGTTGTCTGATGCCGATTGGAATTGCTTTTTAACAGGTAGATTCATTTATGTCTGAAAAGTCATCCAGCGCAGGAGTTCCGGAGAATACAATCGCTTTTCTGCTTTCGCGGCTTCATGTAAATTGTTGACATGATGAGTAATATTGTTAAGCAAGAAGAACTCAAGCGTGACCGTCATTTAGGGGCACAGGAAAAATGGCGCCTGATCTTGGAGGCAATAGCCTGGGCTGAATGCCAAGTTACCGTTCGACGCAATACGCCCCAGCGGTATCTGGCTGAGCAGTCTCGAAAAATGAGCACCTTTCGTTAAGAATAGAGATTGTGGCATCGCCACGAATTCCCTATTTCCTGATCAGTGCTGCGGCGAAGGCGCCATCGGATAAAGTCTTGGGCGGGAAGAGCAGAACGGAACGTTCCAGTGTAAGCTCAGGATTGCTGGTCAGCCAATCATTTATCAGTAATTCATTCTCCTCTGCTTCAAGGCTGCAGGTGCTGTAAACGAGTCGGCCGCCCGGCTTGAGGAGCTGTGATACAGAATCCAATATCCCGCGCTGGACCGTATTGAGTTGTTTCAACGCTTCCTTGGTGAATCTCCACCGTGCATCCGGTCGTCGGCGAAGCACGCCAGTATTGGAGCAGGGTACATCGGCAATGACCCGGTCAAAGAGCATGCCGCAGGTGGCTTTTTGCACCGCGCAGGAATCGGAGGCATCGGCGCATACTATCCTGACGCATTCTTCCAGTTTTAAGCGCTTGATGTTCTCTTCCAGTCGAACCAGCCGGTCTTTGCTTGCATCCATCGCCATTATTACACCGATTTTTTTAATTGCCTGAGAGATCAGCGCAGTCTTTCCGCCTGGTGCGGCACAGGCGTCAAGGATCATATGGCCGGCTTCCGGCCGGAGTAGTTCAACTGATATAGCGGTGGAAGGATCTTGTACGCTGAAGAAACCTTCTTTGTAGCCGGGCAGGGCCGATACCCCTTTGCCACGTCCTATGATGAGGAAGTCAGAACCAATGCCTGAGAACTCGGAATAGCTCACGCCGCCGTCTGATAATAGCTGCTTTAATGCAGAGCAGTCGACAAGGTTGGTATTGGGCCTGATTATCAGTGATGGCGCGGTATTGTTCCACTCACAGAGCTGGCTTGCTTCTTGTGTTCCAAATCTGGTAGACCATCTCTTGTAAAGTTCATCCGGGTGGGATTCTCTGATGGCGGTTGGTAATGTGCTGATTCGGCCGGCTACAATCTCTTTTTCCCGTGCGATCTTTCTCAGTACCGCGTTAAGGAAGCCGGCAAAATGGCCTGATTCGAGCTTCTTTACCGATTCTACCGCGTCATCGATTATCGCATGGTCAGGCGGATCTTTCATGAAAATCAGCTGATAAATAGCCGAATACAGATTGGGGATTATTCTCCGATCAGGCTTGCGCTTAGCATATATTGATATTATCCAGTCGAGTGTGCGCTTTCGTTTTATTGCGCCATAAAAGACTTCCATGACAAACGGACGGTTTTCTGTGACCGTTTCGAGGAGTTTGTCGGCAAACTCCCCTGTCTCTAGCCAGCGCGAAAGCAACTGGACCGCGACTGTTCTTTCATTCTGCAAATGTATCCACCATTAAGTAGGAAGAAGATTCTTTACCACAAAGAAAATCCAAGGAAGCACAAGTAAAGAATATTTCTTCCCTTGGGTATTCCTTCGTGCCCTTGAGCGAGGGACGAGCGGGTGTTGAAAAATATCTTCATTTGCGGCCATTGGCCACGCTGAGATAGAATTTTCTTATTTCGCTTTGCCCTGGCTGGCAACTTTCTCCTGCGCCTTCTTTATTTCATCAGCATCGCCAAGGTAATAGCTCTTGATCGGTTTGAGATTGGCGTCGAGTTCGTATACCAGCGGAATGCCGGTAGGTATGTTCAGGCTGATAATGTCTTTGTCGGAAACGTTGTCCAGGTACTTTACAAGAGCCCTGAGGCTGTTACCGTGGGCGGCTATAATGACCTTCTTGCCGGCCTTGATGGATGGCGCCACGGTGTCGTTCCAGAACGGCATCACGCGAGCCACGGTGTCTTTGAGGCACTCTGTCAGAGGCTTTTCGCTTTCCTTAAGAGAGGTGTATCTGGGGTCTTTACCAGCGCCCCGAGGATCGTCCTTGTCCAGCGGTGGCGGAGGGATGTCGTAGCTGCGACGCCATACAAGGACCTGGTCTTCGCCGAACTTTGCGGCTGTTTCTGATTTGTTGAGGCCTTGGAGTGAGCCATAATGCCGTTCATTGAGGCGCCAAGAGTGTGTGACGGGTATCCACATAAGATCCATCTGGTCGAGCACGTTCCAAAGGGTCCTGATTGCGCGCTTGAGGACTGATGTGTACGCTATGTCAAAGGTGAAGCCTTCCTGTTTAAGCGTCTTGCCTCCTGCAATAGCTTCCTGTAGTCCTTTCTCAGAAAGATCGACATCTGTCCAGCCTGTGAACCTGTTTTCCTTATTCCAAGTGCTTTCGCCATGCCTTACGAGTACTATTTTATACATGTCATCCGCCTTTCGTATTGATTAAGAGCCATAAAGGTAATGATTCTACGGGTAAAGTAAAGTAAGAATAAAGACACTCGCAGAGGGTTGATATATTTGTGACGCAGTCCTGATTCATGATTTATCTCTGATGGCTCTGTGTGCTCAGTGAGAGATATTCTGCTTCTGTCGAAATTGATTGAATTTACGGGTGGTCGGCTGTAGCTTTTCGGGCATGCGTTATGGATTAAAAGAAATATTGGCCGGATTGCTATGCGTTATGCTCGCAGGGCAATCTGAGGCAATTGAGGCTTCAGGGAAATATTTCAGTCCTAGAAATGCCGAACGCCCTGCACGTAAGACCACAGAGTTTATCATCCTTCATACAACAGAGGCTCCCAGTGCAAGTGCTGTGAGAAAACTCAGCCAAAATGGCGAGGCTCACTATATGGTTGATGCAGAAGGGCGGGTCTACCGTTTAATCGACAAGGACCGGGTGGCGTTTCATGCCGGACGCAGTATGTGGAACGGGAAAACCGATATTGACAACTACTCTGTCGCGATAGAGGTATGCGGCTATCACAATAAGACGATAAATGGCGCTCAGATTTCTTCTATCAAAGAGCTGGTGGCAGCTCTTCAGAAGATTTACAACGTGCCGGATGACAGGGTTTTGCCGCACAGCATGGTGGCGTACGGTGCCCCTAATCGCTGGTTCAAGCGGTCGCATCGCGGCAGGAAAAGATGCGGTATGCAGTTTGCCACTCCGTCGGTGCGGCAGTCACTGGGGTTGACCAGTCAGCCTGGATATGACCCTGATGTAAGAGCCGGTCGTCTTATAGCTGCCGATCCGCATCTGGCTTCCACCCTTTTTGGCGGGAAGGTGCAGAGTTCGGGGGCGACAGTTGATCCCAAGAGGGCGGTTGCCGTTCTGCCTAAAGAGCGGCCGACTGTCGAAGAGCCTGATGATAATATCATCAGCAGTGGCCGTTCAGCATGGGATGTGGCTCGGGATAAGTACAACAGCGCTGGCACAACTTACGTCCTGCCTGATGGTTCCAAGATAAAGGGAAATGCCGTCAAGGATTGGAATGGAATACCGGTTGGGACAAAGGTGGTTATGGCGGAAGGGGAATGTGACGAAGATGATGCGTTCTATCGCGAGATAGGTCCTGACGGCGATTCGCCCTTTGAGGTTGCAGGTGACGATTGGAATTCAAAGACAACGATTTATTTCATGCCCAACGGGCGCATAGTCTTTGGTAACCAGATAAATCCGGAAGACGTTAGAAAAATATCAGCGAAGACCAGAGTGCTTGTTGGATATGAATACGGCGGCAGGATAACTGCCAAGCAGAGTGCCTTCATTCTCTGCGGCAAGAAATGGAATTTTCCTACCACTGTATATCTGAAGCCTGATGGCTCGATGATTCAGGGCAGTTCGATGAGAGAGCGCAGCATTCCTCTAAATACTCTGGTCTATTACAGAAAGTAATAGAGCTGCAAGATTGATGATCATGATGCAAAGAGCTGTTATGAAACGTTTAGCCTGCGGACTGGCGATGCTGGTTTCTGCGATAGTCTCAGTCACGTTCTTTCTGGAAACCCGCAATGGGCCTTTGCAGCATTGGACCGAGTGGGAGCAGACTGATGGATATTATTACGATGTCTGGGCGCGCAGTATTGTAGGTGGAGATCTCCTGTGCCGAAATGTGCCTGTGCCTGTCAACTTTTGGCAGTTGGATGTGGCAGAGGCATGGATGAAGAAGGATCCTAAACTGGCGGCTGAAATGGCTGCCGAATCCTTGAAGAAACCTGGAAGCACGCCAGCCTCTCTGCTTTGGCTCAAGTCGCTAGGCGAACATCGCTACTATCAGGAACCGGGCTATCAATATGGCATTGCGTTGATCTATGCCCTGTTTGGTCTGCATGTTCAGGCGGTTTTCATTGCACAATTGCTGTTGGGGGTGTTGACGGTGTGGTTAGTATTCGCTGTAACCAATCGATACTTTGATGTCTCCACGGCCACTCTTGCCGCACTCATGTGCGCGCTCTGTGCGCCGTTGTTGATGTATCAACTGCTTCTTTTGCGCGATGCCCCCATCTGCTTTGCGGGGTTTCTACTGGTTTGGCTGTCGAGTAGAGCATTCGACTGTCCCCGGCCTTTTCGCTGGCTGGTGCTGGGGATGGCAATCGGTGGTGCGCTTATCCTTAAGAGTATATTTGTTGTGTATCTGTCAGGTGTGCTGTTGCTTGTGCCTAATGTATGCGGATGGAGATGGAAGCGGATATCTTTTGTTGTTGTGTCAATCATGGCTGGTGTGATGATTATGTTTGTTCCGCTTGTAATTCGAAATGTAGCGGTCGGTGTGCCGCCATTAGCTTTGGCTGGTAACGCGGCCTATGCATTTGTCCAGAGTAACAGCGTGGATTACCGTTGGGATGCTATCACTCCATGGAGCGACAATCTTGTCTCTGTGCTCAAGCCATCCGGAAATTCAATAGCTTTTACGATCTTTAAGACCTTGGCGAATCACGATAGTGTATGGAGCGTGGTCAAAATGTACGTCTGCAAGTTCGATGCTGCATGGCACTGGTGGGCACGTCCTGACAATGCCTGTTCTTACGCTTGGCGCTGTGCCTCGAAGATCCTTGCATGGCTGCCTGTAACATTCACTCTCGTATCGCCGCTGGCCCTTGTCGGCCTTGTGTTGTGCATGCGGAG
>CAMCYG010000136.1 GCA_945883775.1 Victivallis vadensis | reverse complement strand
AACGCACATCAAACGGCTCGGCAGGGACGACCCTCACCACCTAAAACAAACCCAGGTAGGGCGAACCCTCCGGGTGAGCCGTCTTTTCCCTTCTTATTCCACCAGCGCTCAATCAGGACGGCTCGGCAGGGACGCCTCGCCCTACCTTTTAAAACACATCAGCCATTGCTACTTCTCGCTGTTCCCGCTTCTATACCGCTGAAATTCTTCTCTCAACTGCCCGAAAGTACCTTTGGATATCGACTCCCGCATCTCCTGCATAAACGTCATATACCTGTGCAGGTTATGTATCGTGACCAACCGCACGCCGAGGATCTCATTCACATTCAAAAGATGCCGCACATATGCCCTGGTAAAATTGGCGCAGGCATAACAAGCGCATCCTTCCTCGATCGGCCGCGTATCCTCCTTGTACTCACCGGCTTTGACCGCGTAGCGTCCGCTTCTGATAAAAGCCGTGCCGTTCCTCGCAAATCTTGTCGGGATAACGCAGTCGAACATATCAAAGCCGTTCGCCACTGCCTCGACCATTTGCCACATCCGCCCTACGCCCATCAGGTATCTGGGCTTCTCAGCAGGCAGATCCACCACTCCATCCATCATCCCCTTGATCAGCACATCCTCGGGTTCACCCACACTGACGCCGCCTACGGCATAGCCGTCGAACCCTATCTTCATAAGTTCCGCCGCGCACTTTGCACGCAGGTCTTTGTACTCGCCACCCTGCACTATTCCAAAATAAAGCTGGCCCTGCGCCCGCGGCTGTTTTGAACAAATGAGCGCCCAATTTATTGTTTTGTCCACAGTCTGGCAAGCTGAATCGTAATCGCAGGGATACGGCGGGCATTCGTCGAAAACCATGGCAATATCGGACCCCAGCCTGCGCTGGATATCCATAGCCTCCACAGGCCCCAAAAAGATCTTCGTCCCGTCCAGGTGCGACTGGAACATCACCCCGTCATCGCGAACCTTCCTCAATTTGGCAAGACTGAAGACCTGATAGCCGCCACTGTCTGTAAGAATTGGCCTTTTCCAGCCCATGAAAGAATGCAGTCCCCCGCATTTATCGATGATATCCATACCGGGCCGGATGTTGAGGTGATACGTATTGCCGAGGATTATCTCAGAGCCGAGCTGCTCCATCTCCAAAGGAGTCATGGCCTTGACCGTACCCTGAGTTCCGACAGGCATAAAGACCGGTGTGTTGACCACGCCATGCTGAGTATGCAGAACCGCACGCCTGGCGCCGGAAGAAGAGTCATGCGCCATTATCTCGAATTTACCGGGGGTATTACCCTTACTTTCCTGCATACGCCCCTGCTATCAGAGAAAAGTCAGCCAGCACAATTGCCGCCATAGCCTCAACTATCGGCACAGCTCTCGGAAGAACGCACGGATCATGACGGCCCTTGATATCCTCGAGAACCACTTTCCTGCCCTTGTAATCAACCGACTTCTGACGGCTGCCTATCGTCGCCGGCGGCTTGAAGGCCAACCGGAAAACAATATCTTCGCCATTGGATATACCGCCCTGGATTCCGCCGCTACGATTAGTGCTTGTGCGGATACTGCCTTTTTTCATGACAAAAAGATCGTTATGCTCCGAGCCACGCATCCTTGCGCCATTGAATCCTGAACCTATCTCGATTCCCCTGATTGCAGGTATGGACATCATTGCCCGCCCTAGTTCAGCGGTCATCTTGCCAAAAACCGGCTCACCCCACCCTGCCGGCACATTACTGCAGACGCAGGTTATGATGCCCCCGATCGAATCTTTTTCTGCCAGCACCTTTTTCACAAGATCCTGCATCTTTTTCGCTGATTTAGGGTCCGGGCACCTTATAATGTTTGCATCGACATCCTTCCTGCTAATCCCGTCTTCGGTCATGTCAGGCGCTTCAATCGAGCCGACTGCGCTAACCCAGGCGACAATCTTTATACCGTTACGGTGAGTTAGCATTTTCTCCGCAACAGCCCCAGCCGCTACCCTACCAACTGTCTCCCTGGCGCTTGCACGGCCACCGCCGCTGCGGGCGGTTATCCCGTATTTGGTCATATATGTCATGTCCGCATGCGAAGGGCGCGGGACTTGGGCCAAATCCACATAATCACCCGATCTGGTATCAGCATTCTCGACCAACAGCCCTATCGGTGTGCCGAGGGTAAGTCCGCCCTGCACTCCGGACAGTATTTTAACCTTATCCTTTTCGGCACGCGGCGATACCAGTGCGCTGGTCCCTGGTCGTCGCCTGTCGAGCTGGACCTGGATATCCTGCTCTGACAAAGCAAGCCTGGACGGACAGCCGTCAATGACGGCTCCAACGCCGACTCCATGTGATTCGCCAAAGGTTGTAACCCTGAATAACGTCCCGATTGTGTTCGACATATGTATACTTTCCGATATATTTCTTCTATAAATAAAGCTTTATATGAAGATAGTTGTATCATAAAATATAAGCAATATGAAAACTAAAGTTCTCCTTGCCGGTTTTGTGGTCATAATTATTGCACTGATAGCATGCGCCGTTATAATGTCGCGGCTTCTATTCGACGTTTCAGTTGATGACCCCAAGAAACCTACCCGGTTTGCCGCTATCCAGCCCGAACAAACATCTGACTCTCAATACGACACGGTGCCCACCGAACCGGAACTGGCCAGCACAACTATTGATGCGGCAAAGACCGGCAAGACCGTAGAGAAAAAGCCGCCAGCCAGCAAGATCACACCTAAGCCGACAAGACTCCCACCCGCCAATACAGAAACACCAGCAGTCGTGCCCGGACCGACAAGCACGGAAGCCGCTAAAACCCAACAGGGTAACATGCAGATCACCTCACTTATCGGAACAGCAACAGCAACTGGCGCTGACGCCCAGTCAAGATTACTTAAGATCAGCTCTACTATTAACTCAGACGACACTATAGAGACAATGCCGTCAAGCCGGCTTGAGATCATCTTCCCCGACAATACCAATCTTAAACTCGGCGAAAATACAAAAATAGCCATGGAAGATTACTGTTTTGATCAGGCGACCACCGACAATTCAAGATTCGCAATGCGGGTACTGAAAGGCTCATGCAGGGTAATGACAGGATTGATAACAAAGATTAATCCCTCGCGTTTCAAAGTTAAGACACGAATGGCGACAGTCGGAATCAGAGGCTGCGACGTCGCCATAAAGTCACTACCGAGAAAGGAATCGATCTACACACTGGAGCTATCCGGTCCTGAACGAGTGATTATCAACGCAGCCAGGAACGGCAAATCGACAATGGACATGGCCACAGGCAAGCCGACAGATATCGCACCCGCCGATATGCGAGAAATACTTGTAAAGACTCCCATGATGATGGTCACACTGGAAGACAATGCCGCACCCAAGGAATCCAGAATGACAGCTGAAGGGGTCAATAACCTCATATCCGAGACTTCGGCTCTAGCACCGGCAAAGTTTGAAACAATCCCGAACCCCGACGGTCTCACTTTAAAGTTCGAAGAAAAGAACTAAGGAAACAACCAACAGGGCAAGTCCGTCAAATAATGAGAAAGATCTTTTCAACGCTATTGTTATTGACGCTGGCCTCATTCTGCGTTGTCGCCCAACAGCTACCGGAAAAAAGACCAGTTTCCCTTAGCTTGAAGCTCCTGGACTCCAGCGAGTCAGCATCGGAAACAGTCTCAGCACCGGAAGACTTTATCAGCATCAACCCCGATGACAAGGCCAACAAGAGCGCACCCAGGAATGTCTATCCCGGCATCGACTATGCATGTTTTATAAACGCTTCCAGCATCGAGTATGTTTTCCGCGTATCGACCGGTGCGGATCCGTCGCTGATACGTATGATCATCGATGGATGGAATCCGAACCCGGAGCCGAACTCCTCCGCACTTAATGCGCAACTGAATGGAATTCAGATCCGGCAGTCCCCACCTACCGTCTTCCTGCGTGATAAAGAAGGAAAGCGCAATATCGACGCCGTCTACGATATCAGCAACGACAAAGCCGTCTCGATCAAGACAGGGGCAGAGCTTGTCAACGGCAGTGACAAACTCAACTCGTCTCGCATGAATAAAGTACCAGCGGGCGGACAGCCGGGTGGACCGTCGTACGATTTCTATATGTCAAAGAACGAAATAACCCACAGCCAGTTTCTAAGATTCCTGAACGATGCCGAAGTTAATCCATCCAGTATGCGCGGATCCAACATGCATTTCGACGAGGATGGCAATGTGTGGATAAACCCCGAAAAGATGAAGGGCCGCGATGAAATGTTCAACATCTTCGAGAGCAAACTCGAATACGACAAAAGCAAGCCAGTCGGAATGCGGTACTCCAATCTGACGGAAAACAATTTGTCCCCTTTCGCCAATCATCCCATAGAAGGCATGTCCTGGTTCGGATCAGTAAAATATTGCAACTGGCTGACAATACAGTCCGGCAGAAACGAAGCCGAGATCTGTTACAGAGAAGGTACAAACGTATTAGACTGGGCACCTATAACCTGCACAAACTGGGCCAACGGACAGTTCTCCGATCTTGAACGCGCCCTATTCCTCAAAAAGAAGGGGTTCCGCCTTCCGATGTTAAATAGCAGTGTAAACAACATTACCACAAATAAATTCAATGAATTCTACAAGGCCTCGGCCTGGAGCAAGACAGGCAACAAGCTGTACGGAGACGGAACCAGCTCCTTCCCTGCCGGCGAGCTCCTGGCGGACAAAGGGACTGTACCCGTCGGCAGCATGGATGGTAAAACCATAATCGGCGGTCAGGTCATGCCTAGAAATAGAAACCTGTACGGAATAAATGACCTCAGCGGCAATTCAGCTGAATGGACGACCGACCTTGCCACTGGAGCATCAGGACTCAAGATGGCACAGTGCGGGGGTGCATATTTCAATAATGTATTACCGCTTAACGTTGGAAAGGCCGTCCGCCCATCTTACTGCGCCGGAGGATCCGGAGCAAGGGCATCCACAACATACATGCCGGAGGAGACATTATACATACACATTATCATC
Source organism: Victivallis vadensis (assembly GCA_945883775.1). Classification (GTDB taxonomy): domain Bacteria; phylum Verrucomicrobiota; class Kiritimatiellia; order UBA8416; family CAMCYG01; genus CAMCYG01. The sequence goes on along the minus strand of CAMCYG010000136.1, from coordinate 899 downwards.
TCTTTCTTCCGGCTGGCATCACTGGCGCCACAAGTGCCAGAGGATGAGGGGTTCGGAATCTCTGGCGCGGAAGAAACCGAGAAGGCCACCGGAGGTAAGGGCGCAAAGAATAACACAGGCCAGCCGGAAGCAACGTCCATAAGTCTTTCGCAAGAAAATACTGGCGAGTCAAGGACACAGCCCACGGGAGTTATTTACAACAACCCACCCAGAGCAGAGGCAGGAAACGAGAGCGGTAGAGGCGGTGGCAGTGGCGAAGGTGGCGGTGAAGGAAGGGAGCAGGAAGCACCAGTAAGACCAGGCGATAGAGGTGGAGGCGGGGCGGTCATCACCATCGAAACACTGACCGTGAACGCCATCAATCGGGTCGGAGGCATTGACACTCCATCCGCTATCCCAATGTCACTTGCCCCAACTGACATCCACACAAACTCCAACGGAACCACACCATTCAGTCGTCAATATCAATCAATAACGACAATCAACCTGACAGCCCCTCTGAATGACGGCATCCTGCTCTTCAAGCACTGGCTCAGGAATGGCTCACACGACAGCAGTAACAGAACTGCAAATGTTCTGATGAACATCAGCAACGACATGATCGCCGTTTATGTTCCAGCGAGAACCCTCAATGTGTCTTCTTTCAATCCCGCCGCCGGGGCAGACATTACCGTTTCGCTGACGGATGCCAACGGTAACGGCAGCGAGACAACCTCCGGAGGAGCATTTACCAGGACATATCCTGACGACACCGGAGTAGCCCTTACAGCCGCGCCGACAGCCGGCGGCAACAATTTCAGATACTGGCTCAGGAATGGAGTATTCGACACAACCAACCGGACAACTTCCATATTGATGAACGGAAACTTCAACATGGTCGCAGAATACCTTGAGCCGCC
>CAMCYG010000135.1 GCA_945883775.1 Victivallis vadensis | reverse complement strand
TAATTCAGGAGGTAGTTATCTATGAGTAAAGTATGGCGCGGATTAAAGTTACGTTCTTTCACCTTGATCGAATTGCTCGTCGTTATTGCCATCATAGGTATTCTGGCCGGAATGCTACTTCCTGCTATCGCCCAGGCTCGTGAAAGAGCTCGCCGTACCACCTGCATGAATAACTTGAACCAGTTAGGGAAGGGCATGAAGCTTTTCTCAATGGATAATTCAGAACAGTATCCAACCAATTTGACTGGCCTGGCAAGTTACGGAATGACGTATAAGATTTTTATTTGTCCTTCTGACCCTAAAAGAGCGTCATATCTTGCAACGACTCCTGATTATGCTAAAGATTGGAACATGACAAAGTTTGTTAAAGACGCAAATAGTTACCATTATGTTCATAAATATAATTCAGGTGCTGGTGAGTTATCGATGTCGGAGTCTGCGAGTCCATCTTACATGCTCATAACAGATAAGAACGGTGCAAATGATACAATAACTTCTGACAGTTGGGGCGGAAATCACAAAGGTGAGGGTGGTAACATTCTATATGTCGATGGCAGTGTACAGTGGGTTAACGGGAGCAAGTTAGCGGATCAGTATACGGGCGGAACCAACTGGGGTTCTATGTTCATAATAGATCCAGCATATTAGCCCTATGATTTCTAAAGGGGAGCGAGTAAAATCGCTCCCTTTTTTTTTGACCATATTAAGTTCCTATGAGTTGTATAGCCAAAGTTGTTGTTGATATCTCGGCTGGCAAGGAGTTCGATTATCGGATTCCTCCGGAACTCGAACACTCAGTGTCTATAGGCATCAGGGTTAATATTCCATTTGGGGCTTCGTTTCGGACTGGGTATGTAGTCAATCTTGTCGATAGGTCAGATCGTGCGGAGCTGAAGAGCATAATTGGTGTTGCCGATGCCAAGCCGTTCTTTAAGGAGCCGCTTCTTAAGCTTGCTCGCTGGATGGCTGAGTATTACTGCGCGCCTATCGAGCAGGCAGTCAGGGCCATTCTGCCGGGTGCGGTTAGAAAGAAAGGTGCAAAGTTCAGAGAAAGGCTTTTTGTTCAGCCATTGGCTATCGCATTAGAAAATACTCCGGTCTTCGAGGGATTGACCGACAAGCAGAAGCTTTCACTGGATCATATTGTAAAGGTTGGCCAGTCTTCGCTGGAAGATGTTTGTGCGTTTTGCAACGTAACGTCTTCCGTTGTGAAGTCTCTGGAGAAAAAGGGATATGTTTCTATTGTCAAATCGCAATCGCTTAGAGAAGTAGCATCAGCGCGAAATGTGATAAGAAGCGAGCCGCTGGTGCTTTCTTCTGAGCAAAAAACTGCTCTGGACTTGATTTCAGCTGCTGCCGACAAACAGTCAGCACATAAAAGCCCTGATGCAGCAGCAGATAACCTCAGCGCTAACTCCAGACATGTAGTATTGTTACATGGTGTCACAGGTAGCGGAAAGACCGAGGTGTATCTGCAGGCAATTGCAAGAATGCTGGAAGCTAAAAGGGGTGCCATAGTTCTTGTTCCTGAGATTGCCCTGACTCCTCAGACTGTGGAAAGATTTGCGGCACGTTTTGGTGATAGAATTGCTGTGCTTCACAGCCACTTGTCCGATGGGGAAAGGCATGATGAGTGGCATAGGATCTGCGACGGCCGTGCTGACGTGGTGATTGGCGCACGGTCTGCCGTGTTTGCGCCTGTTGCTAATTTGGGCATGATCATAGTTGATGAGGAACATGAACATACTTATAAGCAGGACGAAGCACCTCGCTATAATGCACGTGACGTTGCAGTCATGAGGGGAAAGCTGGAAGGGTGCGCTGTCGTGCTAGGGTCGGCAACCCCATGCATTGAGTCCTGGAACAATGCCCTGACCGGCAAATTCATTCTAGCCGAGCTGCCTAAGCGGGTGGACGATCGTAAAATGCCGCACATGCGTATTGTGGATATGCGAATAGGCGCCAAGGACGGCAAGAAAAGCGGCATATTCTCGCAGGACTTAATCGAGTCAATTGGTGACAGATTGGAGCGTAAGGAGCAGGTCATGTTGTTTCTGAATCGACGTGGGCATTCGACATCCATAGTGTGCCCGGCGTGCGGATTTACAGAGAAATGCGCTGATTGCAGTGTTACCCTTACTTATCACCGGACTGATGAAAAGTTACTGTGTCATGTGTGCGGTAAGGTGACAAAAGTTCCCGAAAAGTGCAATAAGTGTTCGGCTGAAGCTGTTAAATATTCAGGTGTTGGCACCCAGAAGGTAGAGGAGGTTACAAAGAAAATATTCCCCAAAGCTAACATTGCACGCTTGGATTCTGATACGACAACAAAAAAAGATTCCTATGAGGACGTTCTTGGCCGATTCAGGACAGGCAAGATAGATATTCTTATCGGGACGCAGATGATCGCCAAAGGGCTTCATTTCCCCAACGTCACACTGGTCGGTGTGGTCTATGCTGATATGTCGCTCAACATTCCGGATTTCAGGGCCTCCGAACGAACCTTTCAGCTTATAGCACAAGTCGCTGGCCGGGCAGGTAGGGGCGATGTTTCAGGTGAAGTCATTGTTCAGACATTTACACCATTCCATCAGGCTGTTCAAGCGGCACGACGTCTGGATTATAAGGGCTTCTGTGATCAGGAGCTTGAATATCGCAAGGAGCTTCTTTATCCGCCATTTGCCCATCTCTTTGTGCTTACTTTTAAAGGTCGATTCCAGGACAGGACGGCGGCCTTGGCCGGCTTCTACTCGAAGAGGCTTTCAACTGCGCTGGAGGGCAAAGCGCTGGTTTCGGAGGCGGTAGAGGCGCCTCTCGCAAAGATGAAGGGGCAATACCGTCATCAGGTGATCATCCGTGCAAAATCAGCGAAAGCTGTGAGAGACGGATTCCGTACTCTGACCGCCAGTATAAAGCCGTCGCGGGAAATATCTTGTGTAATCGATGTGGATGCCTTAAATATCATGTGATTGTTATTTTGGCAAAAGGAGCATCGATGAAACGTGACAGATTTTACATTACTACGCCCATATATTACGTAAACGACAAGCCGCACATTGGTCATGCGTATACAACAATACTTGCGGATGTTTTGACGCGATATCACCGCCTTTTTGGTATTCCTTCCTATTTTCTCACCGGCACAGACGAGCATGGACAGAAGGTCTATCAGGCGGCTGAAAAGAATAATGTGACCCCCCAGCAGCATGTCGACAGTACAGTGGTGAGGTATCAGGAGTTATGGAAGAAACTTAACATTTCAAATGATGACTTTATAAGGACTACTGAGCCACGCCACAAGATTGTTGTTCAAAAGATACTGCAGGACCTTTTTGACCGGGACGAGATATACAGGGCTGAATATGATGGCTGGTATTGTGTCACCTGCGAGCGGTTTTACATGGAAAAGGATCTGGTAGAAGGCCTTTGCCCTGAGCCAGGATGCGGCAAGAAGGTTGATAAGATAAGAGAAGCTAATTATTTTTTCAGAATGGGCAAATACAAGGATTGGCTAGTGAAGCATATTCAGGATAATCCCGGTTTTATTCAGCCTGATTTCAGGCGCAATGAGACATTAGGTTTCCTGAAAAAAGATTTGAATGACCTCTGTATATCACGGCCGAAGACCAGGATGAATTGGGGTATTGAGATTCCGTTCGATTCTAATTTCGTCACGTATGTATGGTTTGATGCGCTTGTGAACTATATAAGCGCTATTGGATATCAGTCTGATGACAAGAAGTTTTCGGAATTGTGGCCGGCAACATACCACCTCATCGGCAAAGATATATTAACCACGCATACTGTCTATTGGCCGACGATGCTCAAGGCTATGGGGGTCCCTCAGCCCGAGACTGTATTTGCTCATGGCTGGTGGATGTATGGAAATGATAAAATGAGCAAGTCCATGGGGAATGTGGTCAATCCAATGGATATGATTGATAAATATGGAGCCGATCCGTTCCGGTATTTCCTGATGGCGGAGATGTCGCTAGGGCAGGATGCTTCTTTCTCAGAGGAGGCCTTTACCCGCAGATACAATGCAGAGCTCGCAAATGATTTGGGTAATCTCGCCAGCCGTGTGATGAAGTTGACAGAGGGCCACTTGGAATCGGTGGCAAATGCCGCTTCGGATGAAGGCGATGATGAATCGGTCTTACGCGATGCTGTAATTAATGCAGTCCGTGGATTGCGCGAATCTGTTTTTAGTATGAAATTGGATCAGGGTATTGCGGGAATTGCCGGTGCCGTCCGTGAAGTCAATAAATATATGGAGAAGAAGCAGCCTTGGACTTTGGCAAAGCAGGGGCGTAAGGCTGAGCTATCTACAGCGCTCTATTACGGCATAGAGGCGCTTAGGATCATTAGCGGGGCGCTTTATCCGGTTATGCCGTCTAAGATGGCGGAATTGCGGATAATGATCGGTTCTGAGCCCCCACAAAATGATTATGATTCTCTTGTCAACTGGGGGCAGCTTAAATCAGGCACGAAAATTGGTAAAATGGCTTCGCTGTTCCCTCGCATTGTGGCGGAAAAATCTCCGGTCAAAGAAGAAAATTCCGCGGATGCAAAGAAACCGGCTGCTGTGCCCGTCGATGGAGTCGCATCTATCGAGTATACTGATTTCCAGAAAGTACAGCTTCGTGTGGCGAAGGTTCTAGAGGCGGAAAAAGTTCAGGGCGCAGATAAACTGCTTCGGCTCGTGATTGAGCTCGGTGCTGAAAAACGTCAAATAATTGCAGGGATTGCTCTGCATTATAAGCCGGAAGATATGGTAGGCAAAACCATTATTGTCGTTGCAAACCTGAAGCCGGCTAAAATCCGCGGCTTAGAATCAAATGGGATGCTGTTAGCTGCATCAAGCGCCGGGGTTATGAAGTTACTGAGTGTTGATGAGGTAATGCCGTCTGGCAGTGTAATCAAATGAAGCACGAGTGGTGAATGTAGTGGCGCTACCCGTTTACTTGTGAACGCCTCGCAAGTCGCGGGCCTTGGACGACTCTTGATCGACGCAAGCGCAATACCCAATGAATAAACCTGTCTTTCAGCATTTGTCGGATAATCAGGATGCCGGTTTGCCGGCTCTTACCCGGCACCTTTTGAATTTCTCGTTCCTGAATGCTATCAATTTCTCAATAGCTGTTGGGGCCCCAGTTATACTATTAGCTAAGCACTTTGGGGCAGGTGAATCGATACTTGGCGTGATGATGTCGATGACGGCATTATTTAGCATTTTGCAGATATTCTCAATTACTGCCGCGCACAAAATAGGACACGGGCGCGTTATGGTTTTGGGGTGGCGCGCCAGATCTTTCATCCTCATGCTGGCGGCACCTCTGCCTTTGTTGCAGGATGAATGGCCAGCCTCATGGCTTCTTGCTGCACTAATGGCGGTTATGTTTGGATTTAACTTTGTTAGAGGCTTTTCCGCTGGAGTTTGGCTGCCCTGGATCACGCATCTTGTACCAGGCAAAATTAGAGGCAGATATTTTGGCTATGAGCAGATGACGGCTCATGCAGCGGCGCTGGTAACTCTTCTAGCGTCTGGCTGGTTTCTGGGAGCGTCACCGGAGGGTTGGCGCTACAGTGTGCTGCTTCTGATCGCATCAATTGCCGGTCTCTTCAGTGTAGCGGCTCTTGGCAATGTTCCGCAAAAAGTCGATATGGATGACAGCGAGGCCGCCGCAGAACGTCATAAGCTGACCTGGCAGAATATCAGAACTGTGTGGACTGTTGTGCCGTTTCGGATAATTACTCTGTTTGTCGCCTTCTGGACTTTTGTAATGTCCGGGATGTATGGCTTCGTGATTATCTTCTTGAAGGACTGTCTTAATCTGTCAGAGGGAACAATCCTGGTTTTGGGAACAGGCAGTACCTTTGGAGCCATGCTTATGGCCTATTTTATAGGTGGTCTAGCCGACCGTTTCGGAAGCAGGCCTTTTATGCGTATGTCTGGGCTAGGGCATATTGCCATGATTGCGCTATGGGTCCTTATCTCATGTGGGATTATACCAGGTCATTTCGCACT
>CAMCYG010000134.1 GCA_945883775.1 Victivallis vadensis | reverse complement strand
CTTTCTGAAGGATGAGGGTGTTTTGTCTGAGGTAGAGGCTACGGCTGTGAAGCGGGTATTGGCATATCAGTTTCAAGATATGATGGCCAAGAAAGAGATCAGTAAAAGCGAACTAGCCAAACGAATGCAAACAAGCCGTGCCGCGCTGGATCGCCTCTTGGATCCTGAGAATATATCAGTCACTTTACAGACATTGGGGAAAGCCGCGCTTGCATTGGGCAAGCATCTTGACGTTAAGCTGGCATAGCGGCCAACGATTCCTACTACATCCATCCCGCCGCCAGGCTGATTCCGCTTTCAGGTTGTGCTCATGCAGTGAGACACTAAGCGTTTACAGGGTTGCAGGTTGACAAGCTGACAGGTTTTGCCCGAATATCGCAATAAATGAGCTATATTTTTCGTGCAACGAAAAATATGTGAAAGAGATCCTCGGTCATACCTCTCTCGATACGCTCAAGCATTATGCCCGGCTAACAATTACTGACCTACGCAAAACCCACGAGAACGTGATAATAATGATGATTCCGCCACTGCGGAACCATCCACGCGAGCGGGAGGCGGCGGAGGATAATGATGCGGAAACAAATAATGGCGAAAAACCTTTTGAAGGATGACGCAACTTATGTATATTGCAAATAACATGAATAAGAGATTGACCAAGATGCCGGCAGAAAGCCAGACCGTAGAGTGGAAGCAATCGCTCGGTGAATGGAAACAAATCGTCGAGACCTGTGCGGCATTCGCCACATCTGAAGGAGGTGTTGTATATGTCGGTGTCAATCCTAAAGGCAATCCAATAGGCGTGCAGCTCGGACAAGGCTCCATCGAAGACCTTGTGAATAAGATAAAGGGTAATACTGAAGCGGCGCAATTCCCTGCGATAAATGTGGTTGAGGCCAATGGTGTGTCAATTATAGAGATTCATGTCGCTGAAAGCCCGATGAAACCAGTATTGGCTTTTGGTCATCCCATGAAACGGGTTGGCAATACCAGCCAGGTATTAAAGCGTGATGAGGCACAAAGATTAGTAGAGGCTTCTACTGGCAGAACGTGGGATGCTTTCAGATGCGAAGGTTTTGCTGATAAAGATATCAGCAAAAAGGCTGTTAGAGAATTTATGAAGCGTTGTGGCATAAAAGCCTCTGCATCCATAGATGATGTAATGCATAATCTGAGGATGACTGCTGGGCGAGGGTACTCAAATGCCGCAGCATTGTTGTTCGGAAACAATCCGCAGCGATTTATTATGCAAGCGCAGACAAAGTGCGCCAGGTTTGACGGCGACAACTCCGTGCATTTTCTCGACGAGAGAACGTATGACGGTTCCATCTTTAATCAACTTGACGAATCTATGGGATTTGTGGCGCGTAACACAAGGAGGGCTTTGGTTATCACCGGGAAAGCTGCGCATGATGTCGTTGCAGAATATCCTGTAGAGGCGGTAAGGGAGGCGATAATTAATGCCTTATGTCATCGTAATTATGCCGATTCCGGGACGATACAGGTGCGGATATATGATAATTGCCTGGAAGTTTGGAATCCCGGATCTCTCCCTCAAGATCTTGATATCAAACAGTTGTATCACCAGCACAGGTCATATCCAAGGAACGTGCAAATAGCAGGTGCTTTCTTTAGGGCTAATTATATCGAGCAATGGGGTTCTGGAACACTAAGGATCATTGACGCCTGCAAGAAACATGAACTCAAGGTCGAATTTGAGAACGAATCCAACACTTTCATTGTTCGTTTAAAGAAGATGCATAAATCGTTCTCTAAACCCGTAAAAGCAGGGGTAGAGTCAGGGGTAGAGTCAGGGGTAGAGTCGACCGTCATAGATAAAGTTCTTCATGTAATAGAAGGTAAGTCGCTCGGCAAGAAACAAATTGCCTTAGCTCTTGGGAAGGCTAAACCAAATCGGTATTTAACAGATAGCATCAAGCGCCTTCTTGTGGATGGTCTGCTTGAGCTGACCATTCCAGCTAAGCCGAATAGTCGCCTTCAGCAATATCGCCTCACTTCAAAAGGAATAGCGTTGCTTTCTGGAAAATGATTAAAACGATGCGACCCCGTAAGCTAAAAACACCTGCGGGGTATTTTTTTGCCCAAATAACGCTTTATTACTGCCAGCAACCCTCGTATATTCTCCTGCAATAGGGAGAGTTGCTTATGCCTTACAGCGTTATCGATGATGACGTTTCCTCAGTCGCGCCGGTTCGTAGACCCAAAACTGCTTATCGGCGTGTTTCCGGATTAGTGTCTGGCCATCGGTATTTTCACCTGAGATTTGGCGGTGGATTTCGCGTGATCTGATCTGGTGCAAGGCGTTCGATATGTATAAAGTCATTTGGCAAAAAACTATTAGAGGACTGCAAATATACCAAGGAAATGCTTAAAGAAATACGACAGGGAGTGAAACGTGATATTGACAGATTGTGGAATTTGGACTGTGATGTTGAGCAATTATCTTAAGGAGCAGTCGGAATGAGTCTGAAATTATTCATGCGCGTGTTGATGTTTGTGTTTATTGCCGATTATGGCTCGGCAACGCCCGATATTGTCGGAGTGACCTTGACAAATAAATCGACCGTAATTATAGATATTAAGGCCGTAGACGTTGGCAAGCTTAATGCCTATTTATTGAAGCATGACGAGAGAATGTCTTGGCGATTTATTTTACGTACTGATTCACGATTTGTTTCCCATGATGAGATTAAATCAGTGGTGGCAACATTGCGAAGTAATGATTGTTACGTTGTTAATTTCCAGGATGATGGGCCTCAGATCAGGCAGCGTGAATATACTAACAGTATCGCAGAAATAGCCTCAATCACTAATGCTTTCACTCTCGCAGTGACGGAGATAGTCAAGACCAGAATGTGTCCTTTGTCCAAAATGAAAATAGAAATCAACTATAACCCTGTCTTGAGTGTTTGGAAAATTTACTATGAAGGCGCGGGCGAGTATGAGCTACCTGGTTATCACGGGTTTGTTGAGGTATATACAAACGGCATGGTTGAGTTGCTTGAGGGCGAGTAAAGCCCCTGCGAGTCTGTTGAGCGGAATTAATAGGAGTGATTATGACGACACCGCTGTTGGTACTTTCTAATGTCGGGAAGACTTATCCCTCAGGTGAGAAAAATACACTGGAGGTCCTGACGGATATATCTCTGCAGTTAAATGCGGGGCAGTCGGTGGCGATCGTCGGTCCGTCCGGATCAGGCAAAAGCACTCTGCTTAACATAATCGGTTCGCTGGACTCTCCATCTTCGGGGAAAGTCATTTTCGATTCTCAGAATGTTGCCGAATTGGATGCCAAACAACAGGCCGCTCTGCGCAGTCGTAAGATTGGATTTGTCTTCCAGCTCCATCATCTTCTTCCGCAGTGCACGGTCCTGGAGAATGTGCTTATTCCTACACTCGTTAACAAAGAGAATGCTGGTGCCGAAGCGAGGGCTAAAAAACTGCTCACAGAAGTAGGCCTGGCCGACCGGCTCCATTATAGACCCGGCCAGCTGTCCGGCGGTGAGAGTCAGCGGGTGGCCGTAGTCAGGGCGATGATCAATAATCCACGCCTTCTGCTTGCGGACGAGCCGACGGGCTCTCTGGACCGTGCCGGCGCTGACAGGTTGACGGAAATGCTAATCAATATGAATAAGAATCATGGATTGACGCTGGTGGTCGTGACCCATTCTGTTGCACTTGCGGAACGTATGGATATGATTTACGAGCTCACCAACGGCAGATTGATCCGCAAGAAATAATGCGCACGGTATTTTGTAACTAAAAGAGAATCATGATGACAGGATTACGGCTTAGTATTCGCAGTGCGCTGTTTTACTGGCGTAGTCACTTGAGTGTTCTTGCCGGTGCCACGCTGGCCTGCGCCGTGCTCGTCGGCGCCATGCTTGTCGGCGATTCTGTTAGATACAGCCTGAAGCGTGCGGCACTTCTGAGGATCGGGAATATTCACTATGCGCTGAATTCCCAGGGTCGATTTTTCCTCGATAGTCTTGCTGACAGGCTTGAATCTAAAACAAAAGCCAAAACGGCGCCGGCGCTTTTTTTGCACGGAATTGTCATCCATCGTGCTGGGGCAGGAGAAGAGCCTGTCCAGGTCAACAACGTCCAGGTAATCGGCGTTGATGACAGATTCTGGTCTCTTTCAGATGATTCGGTTGTCAGGTTGACTGATGACGGTGTTGCGGTTAATGCAAAATTAGCTGCGCAACTCAGGATCGGGGCCGGTGACGAGATATCCATCCGCAGCGCAAAACCTTCTCTATTGCCGAGTGATGCGCCTTTGTCATCTCGAAAAGGCGATGACTCGGTCCGCGGCACTTTCTCTGTCTCAGGCATCGTTACCGATGCCCAGCTGGGCAGATTCAGTCTTGCCGCAAATCAGGTGGTGCCTTGTACAGTATTTGTAAGTCTGAAGTGGCTGCAGAAGAATCTGGCCCTTGCTGGCAGGGCCAACCTGGTCTTGTCGACGGGGAATGAGGCGCTGACCGTTCAGGCTCTGAATGATGCAGTAAAATCGGTATGGCGGATCGAAGATGCCGGACTGGTTGTCAGGAAATATGCAGGTCTGTTCCAATTGGAAAGCGACCGGATATTCATGGACCAGGTCGTCAGCCGTGCGGCTTTGAGCATAGAACAGTCTGTCGGGTCGCTGACATATCTGGTCAATTCCATTTCAAAGAATCAGGACAGCGGACTGCTTAGCACGCCGTATTCATTTGTCGAGGCGCTCTCTCCGTCAGCCAGCCGAACGCTCGGAGTCGTGCCTGAGGGTATGAAGGACGATGAGATCATCCTGAATCGATGGCTTGCGGATTATTTATCCGCACAGACCGGATCTGTGGTGTCGGTGTCGTATTACGAGCTTACGTCTGCGAACAAGTTTATCGAAAAGGGCAGGAGCTTCAGGGTCATCGGCATACTGGAGATGAGTGACATTGCCAGTGAGAGAGAGCTTGCGCCGCGATTCCCGGGATTGAGCGATGTGAACAGATGTTCAGAATGGGATATCGGTATTCCCATGGAAAAAGACAAGATGGCAGACAAGCCGAATGAAGCATATTGGGATTCGTGGCGTTCCACCCCTAAAGCTTTTGTGAGTTTAAGCGCTGGACAGGCGATGTGGGCCAACAGGTTCGGAGATCTGACGGCAGTTCGGTATTTATCAAACCGGTCCGGAAGAGATATAATTGCAGAGACACTGCAGAAGCGTATAGATCCTGCCGAGATAGGTTTGGGCTTTGCTCCGGTTCTAGAAGCGGCATTAAAGGCGGCCGGTGAGGCAATGGATTTCGGCCAGCTTTTTCTTGGCATGAGCCTGTTTCTTATTTCGGCCGGCTTGCTGTTGACCGGCTTGCTTTTCGCGTTTGGTATCCGGCAAAGATCTGCGGAGATCGGCATCTTGCTGGCTGTCGGCTATCAGCCGGGACAGGTCCGCCGGTTGTTGATTCAAGAAAGCTGTCTGGTGGCAGGAGCGGGTGCATTGGCAGGCGGATTCCTTGGCACTTATTATACCAAGGCGCTGATTTGGGGTCTGGGCCACTACTGGCAGGGCGCCGTCGCAAATTCGGCAATCCTATATCACGCGGAGCCTATGACGGTGGTAACCGGTATTATCCTGAGTTTCGTTTGTGCATTATCGGCACTGCTGTTGGCAATACGCCATCTTTCAGCAAGACCTGCCAGAGCACTGCTTGCCGGGGATGTTGTGCAGGCCGGGAATATTGCAGGAAGCGTTAACTGTCGTTCATGGATCGGCATCATCTTGCCGATAGCGCTTTGCCTTATTGCCGCAGGGATTGTTGCGCACGCGATTATTACAGAAAAGAAGAATGCCGCTGAAACTTTCTTCATAGCGGGAACATTGCTGCTTATTTCAGGGGCGGGTCTGGTCAGACAGATGTTGATGAAGCTTGAACAAGGCCGCGGGACTTTATCAATTAACATGCTGGGCTTGAAGAATGCCGCACGCAGGCGGGGAAGGAGCCTGACAGTGACTGCTCTAATTGCCTGCGGCTGTTTCATGGT
>CAMCYG010000133.1 GCA_945883775.1 Victivallis vadensis | reverse complement strand
AGAAAGGGCGCTGCTTTTACCATATCGCATAATGTGGCGTCGGCGCCCGCTGGAAATCCTCATTCTGTCCATTTTGTCAATTCTGTCAAAATATCCACGGATTTAGGTTAAGTATTATTGTCTTCCAACTCCAACTTATTCGCGTAATATGTGCGGCAACATGAAAAAAGAACTCACTCAGGAAATACAGGACTTCGTCGCCGGACTTCGAAACAGCATCAAAACCCGCTCATTCATAAGGCTCACACTTTCAGATTATCACGGCCAGGAGCAAGACCTCATCAAGAGCACCGTACGGCTTGTTTCCATAAAGGGACACGGAATGCTCACTTTCGTCAACAGCTATTCAACCAAAGACATCACAGTCAACTACGAGGTGCCTCGCGGGCTGGGCATGATCGGACATACGATACAGAACAATTTTAGCAATGCTCATCTTTATACCAGCACGATAGACACTCACCTTACCAGAACCGGAGACGGCCCATGGTCGTTATTGGCCAGCAAAGCATCTGCCACAGGTGAACCGGAAATATCAGCCGCGCATGACAGGCAAAAGAAAAGAGTCATAGATCAAAAACAGCCATTCCTGCATGCACTCGGAATAACTGATGCCGAACACAAGATTCTTCCGTCAATGAACGACAAATGGCGCCAGATCAACAGGTTCATGGAACTGTTCAACGACGCAGCGCAAGATGCCGGCATCACTGAAGAAGGTTCTCTTAGTATTGCCGATTTTGGATCCGGCAAGGGATATCTGACTTTTGCCATTCACAACGCAATCTCATCACGCAGTGCGCCAATTGAGGTCACCGGCATAGAGATACGAGACGATCTGGTCAAATTCTGCAATGACGTCTCGGCGGAGCTTGGCTGCAAGGGCCTGGCATTCCGGAAAGGCGACATTACCAGCTACTCCCCTGACCGCCTGGACATACTTATTGCTCTTCACGCCTGCGATACGGCAACTGATCATGCAATCAGCCTGGGGATCAAAGCCGGAGCAAAGGTCATCATGTGCGCGCCATGCTGCCACAAAGAAATCAGACCAATGATAAAGCCGCCGGAAGTCATAAAATCCTTGCTGAAGCACGGCATTCACCTGGGCCAGGAGGCGGAGATGCTTACTGACACCCTGCGCGCACTATTGATGGAAGCCGCCGGGTACCAGGCCAAGGTTTTTGAATTCATCTCGCTTGAGCATACCGACAAAAACAAGATGATACTCGGCATAAAGAGAAGACACGAACCGGGCAGACAGGAGAAATGCCTGGCACAAATCCGAGCCTTGAAAGATTTCTACGGCATAACACGGATCAAGCTGGAAGAGCTCTTGGCGGATGTCCTGCCAAAACCATAGACTCTGACAAAAAATGGCTTTTCACAGTTGCGACCTTCCATAATGTCCTCCGCAATTCCAAGAGAGAAGGCGGATAAAGCACACGGACTGAAGACGTCGAAGGGGCGCTTTGTCTTCTCGTTTATTTCGCCGACTTCGCTATTAATTCTTGCAGTTTATCGACATACACCTGAGCGCCGCCCTTCATATAGCCGGTCTGATGAATGAGATTGCCATCCGCATCAAGAATAAGAACACTGGGAAACCCTTCCACCCCATATTTCTGCATTAAGTCCTGATTCTGCTTCTTAAGATTGTCCGGTTGGGCTACCGCCCTCGGGAAGTCGGCAATAAAAAGCACAACATTGTCTTTGGCCCAGTTCTTGAATATTTCCTGCGAAAAGACCTCTTTCTCCAACTTAATGCACCAACCACACCAATCAGACCCGGAGAAGTCTGCGAGTATCAATTGTTTCTTTTGTTTAGCAGTCTGTTTTGCATTGGCAAAGTCCGTATGCCAACCGTTAAAGTCTTTTACTTCCGGTTTAGCTGCCGCCTGGTTTGTTGACACTGCAACGTTAGAGCTTTTTGTCTTTTCTGGAACCTTACCCTCTCCTGCCATAGCACTGCCCAGCATAATAACTGACACTGTCAATATTGCTTCATATCTCATGCTAGCATCTCCTTTTTACAATGATTCTGGACAATTCCTAATTACAGCCGCATCCGCCGCCACCTACTCCGCGGCCCCCTGATGACGCCTCCCGCGTAAAATAAACATGATCAGCCATACTGTCGCTCAACGGGTCTCTATCGGACCTCATATCATACCTACCCAGCTCAGGGCGCTCCCAGGGCTTGACTCCGACACATCCGGACAAGACAGTTACAGCCGCCAACACAATAAATAACAATAATACAATTCTCATGCCGTAGCCCTCGTCTTTTGCTTCTCAAGGATATACTGCCCGAATCCATCGGTTTCGGTCCTTTTATGACCAGTAACTATTACGCCGTCTGTGTGCGCAAAACAACGCATTAGCGACAATCCCTCATCCGCCCCCAGAAGAAAGGCAGCCCTGGCCACTTGGCCCGCCTCCACGCAGGTCGCTGCCACCACCGATACAGAAAGACAGTCACTGCTCGCCGGATACCCGGTCCGCGGATCGATTATATGTCCAAACCTTTTGCCCTCGACGACAAAATTTCGCCTGTAATCGCCAGAAGTCGCGACAGCTTTTCCAGATATACCAATCCCGAATTGACACCGGTCCTGCTGACCTGGGTCCTCAATGCCTATGCGCCAGAGACCACCTTGAGGAGGCACTCCATGAACCCTTATGTCGCATCCAAAATCAACCATTATGTCTTCTATCCCGAACTCAATTGCCAGCTGCATTACACGGTCAATCGCATATTCCTTCCCGAAACCGCCAAGGTCTATGCCCATGCCCGGTTCCGGGAGCATGATGGAGTTTCCGTCTCTTTTCATCCTGGGCCAGCCAACAAGACTCTTTGCCCGCTCAACCTCGATTGCCGAAGGTACTTGTGGATTTGCAGACCTGAAATCCCAGAGCCTTATCAGAGGCAAAACTGACGGATCGAACAGGCCTTTAGTCGACCAGTGAAACAAGTCACATATAGCAAACATAGCCGCAAGTTCTTTATCGATAGTAACCGGCGCGATCCCGGCCATATCATTGATCCGGCTTATTATACTGTCAGGCCTGAACCTTGAATAACGGGCTTCAAAAGAACATATCCAATCGTTCACACTTTTCTTGAACTCTTCAGCCTGCCGGTATCCTGCACGAAAAAGTATTCGGCAGTCTGTGCCAAACGCCTTCACGCCTATAGATTGACTCTGCCCTGACCAGCCTGGACCCGGATTTAGAAACATATCCGGCCTCCTATAGTTACCACGTTTGCCGCAGGATACATTCCAGGATCAGTCTTTCCGTCTGATGACTCCATCTCATACCTGTCATAAGCAACATCCAGCCTTATCCTGCCGGATATGACCCAAACAGCCTTGAGCCCATATGACATTGTCGCCATGCTCGAGACCCTGTAATCAGATGAATAATACTCCGGCGTGCCGGTGAACCGTATATCATAAAAATCTGCTTCGGACTGCTGATAAAACCTGACTGCCGGCCTCAGGATCAGACTTCTGCCGACATCCTGGAACCAGGCAAACGTCAGCGTGTGGCTGTCTATCCCGAAAGAATCGGTGTAGTATCGATAGCTACTTTCAGCAGTCCCATCCAGGGAACTTATACGCTTAGTCAGACCTGTGTACCCAATCAGCTTGTTCTTCGAATCGGGTCTATTCTCGCGAACAAGCTCGTTGTTGAGCTCAACAACCTTGTATTGATCAGTGATGTATCCGCTGACATTTCCTGCCACCAGATTGGCAGAGAAGATCGTCCTGGGGTTTATGTACTGTATCAGGCCCAGCAGGGCATCAGCGGTTTGCTTTGTCTCGCTGCTTTCTTCAGATACTATGTCAATTGTATCATAAGCGTAAGCTCCACCAAAGGAAACTATGGTGTTCTTTTCGTTAAAGCTGACATTATCCTGCAGTGACAAGCCGGTCGATTGATAGTCGTTTTCCGTGCTGAAATATCCCGAAGCCGAAAGCGTATGCGCCTTGCTTATCCGCCTGGTGACATTTGCGTTTAGGCCGACCCTCGTATCTGTGACATCCTGCATCGGAATAGAAGTTCCGGCCGGAACCGTTGTCGTGCGCGTGGAAGACTGCGAAGCACCGGAAGAAGTCTGCCCTGTGGATGGCTGGGCGACTGCCGGCGAAGACACAGGAGTCGCCGCAGCCCTGCCGTTATATCCGCGCCTTCTATCATCGTCATCGTCGCCATCATCGTCATCATCGTCGTCATTATAAGCAGTGAAAGAACCTGAAGGGCTACTGACCGTCACCGGGGTCTGCTCGGTTATAGTCTGTGTCGTGTACATAGGAACCGGTGGCGCCCCGGTTGGCGTTGCGCCGGAGATCGAATTATAAATACCGTCTATCTGAATACTGAAGTCGGGAGTATATTCCTTCTTATACAGGAAGGATGGCGCAATGATGCGCATTCTGCCCTGGTTTTCCTGATAATGCATAACCTTTGCATCTACGAACTCCTCAGCCCCACTCCAATTGCTAACCATGACCTGTATCAAGAACGAAAGATATATCGCTTTGATATCAACAAGGAACTTCTTTTCCGGCGGCACACTCGATGCCCGGAAATTGCCTGTTTGTAAATGCATTTTCATACTTTCAATTTGACAGACTGGAGACGGAAAAGCGAGCTCGCGGCTTAATAAAGACCGCGTCAATCACTCCGAATACCAGGCCTCCTGTCCGGTGGACTCCAGCACGGAGCGCCAGAGTGGACGCGAGGGATCGACCTGCTTACGTTCCATGGTCGCAACCTGCATCGGGATATGCACGTTGATTCCGTGCCAGCGCCCGACGATAGCCGCAGTTTTTCCCGCCATGGCCGCATGGACTGCATCGTGCCCGATCTGGAGACAGTATACGCTGTCGCTAGCGTTGGCGGGCACAGAGCGGATGATGTAGGAGGGATCGATATACTTGACCGTGTGAGCTATTTTTTCACGCTTGAGGTAGTCGTTAATCTGATCCTTCAGGAACAGGCCGATGTCCTGAAGCTTCTGATTTCCGGAGGCATCCCGCTCGACTGTTGTAGGCAGCAGGTTCTGTCCCGCACCTTCGGCCACCACGACCACCGCATGCGTGCGCGACTTGAGACGCCGCTTGAGCGCCGGCAGGAAGCCGCGCGGCCCATGCAGATCAAACGGCACTTCGGGAATCAGAACGAAATTGACATCGCTCATCGAGAGAGCCGCAGAACAGGCGATAAAGCCCGAATGGCGCCCCATAAGTTTAACCAGACCGACCCCGTTGAAGGCCCCCTTCGCTTCGGTGTGTGCGCAGATCAATGACGGGACCGCGGTTTCAAAAGCAGTCTGGAACCCGAAACTCTCATCAATGAACATGATATCGTTGTCGATGGTTTTCGGGATACCGATAACCGAGATACGCTCGTTCCTGTTCTGGATCTCCGTGGAAATGTCCATCGCCCCGCGGAGCGTCCCATCGCCCCCGATAACAAACAGAATATTGATACCCATACGCTCGAGGCAGTCGACTATTTCGACCGTTTCCTGTGGGCCGCGGGAGGAACCCAGCTTAGTACCACCCGTTTCCTGCCAGCCGTCTACCACATCCGGGTTGAGCTCCAGCACCGGATGCTCGCAGGATGCAATGAAGCCCTCGTATCCGTATTTAAACCCGTAGATATGGCGCACACCGTAGAGCCGCCAGAGACAGAGTACGATAGCTCGGATAACATCGTTGATGCCAGGACAGAGTCCGCCGCAGGTCACGATGCCTGCCTTTGTTTTGGATGGATCGAAGAAGGTCTTCGCACGCGGACCTGCACGCTCCATACTGATTAGCGGACGGGTCACCGCAGCAGCACCGGGAATGGCGGCTACATCGTCATACAATACCCGCTCCTCGTCGCTGACGAACACGGTACCGTTCGTTCGCCGCAGGGGATTGTCGATTCGGCTCGTGCCGAGCGAGGGGATCTGCATATCCTCAAGCTTCAATTCGGCTGGCATCATGGGGTTCTCCTTCCGACAAGAAATTGCATTTCACTGTTACGTCCATTTTTCAAAAGCACATCCTTACATAATCGGAATGATGACAAAACATCTGTTTCAAAGCAATTCTTATCAGCTATCGAGCGCGAACATTATTCCCTTGTCTATTGACATA
>CAMCYG010000132.1 GCA_945883775.1 Victivallis vadensis | reverse complement strand
TCTGCCGAAGAAAAACCCACAGCAAAGACCCGGCCCAAAATAGGCTTGGTCCTTGGCGGCGGTGGCGCGCTTGGTATCGCGCACATAGGTGTGCTGCGCAAGCTTGAGGAGATGCGGATACCGGTCGATTATATAGCCGGGACCAGCATGGGTTCGATCATGGCAGGATTCTATGCCTCGGGCCGTTCTCCGGATGAGATGGAGAACTTTGTAAACAACATGGACTGGTGGGATGTGCTCAAAGACCAGACTCCGTATCGGGACCTGGACTTCAGACGCAAGGAGGAGAGCGTCCGTTATCTCATGGATATCGAACTTGGCATACAGAACTTCAGGTTTCTTTTTCCATACGGGCTTGGTGCCGGGCAGAAATTCAATAACCTCCTGCAGTATATGACTATCAATGCCGCCGGTGTGCAGTCGTTCGATGCGCTTAACATACCTTTCAGGGCAGTTGCTACGGATATCCGTTCCGGGCAGGCTGTTATCCTTGATCATGGCAACCTGGCAGTGGCGATGCGTGCCAGCATGGCTGTTCCAGGCGCATTCACCCCTGTGCTGATAGACGGGAAGCTTCTTGTGGACGGCGGGCTGGTAAATAACATCCCCGTGGATATCGTCAAGGCGATGGGCGCAGATATCGTTATAGCTGTGGATGTCGGTTCTTGTGAGACCAGGGCGGCTCAAAAAGGCGACTTCCAGAGTCTTGGTGAGATACTCGGAAGGACGTATTCCATAATGCAGAGGCCCAAGGACGATGCGAGAAGACTGGCCGCCGATATACTTATTGAGCCTGATATGAACGGCCTGTCAGCCAGTGATTTCCACCGCAGCATGGAGCTGATCCCGTGCGGAGCAGTTGCAGTGGATGCGAACAGCAATAAGCTGAGCAGGCTTTCCGTAAGCGATGAAGATTATAAAATATGGCTTGCAAAACAGCGTGCTAAAACACAGAGCGAGATGACGATAAAATCCATAGAGATTATCGGCAACAAGGCTGTGCCAAAGGATATGATCCGGAAACGGGTTGCGACGAAGCCCGGCGACAAGGTCGATTTCGGGCACCTTCATAACGATGTTGCGCGGATACACGGGATGGGTGATTTTCAGACTGTCACGCACCGTCTTGTCCCGACCGGCACACCGGGTGAGTATGACTTGAAGATAGACACTGTCGAGAAGTACTGGGGTCCGAATTACATTCATTTCGGACTTCGCCTTGAGAGCAATGCGGATAATGACTCGTCGTACAGCATGCTTCTCAACATGCGTCAGGCGAATCTTAACAGGCTCGGCGGCGAGGCCAGGTATGACCTGGAGTTAGGGCGGAAACAGAACATTTTTGCGGAACTGTATCAACCACTGCAGGACCGTGGCTTTGTGTTTGTCGCACCTTCCGTTGAGGCCGGGACGCATATGCAGAACATTTATCAGGATGGTTACAAGACGGCTGAATACAAGAGGACTTTATCCGGCGGACGTTTCGACATCGGCACGCAATACAAGCAGTATGGTGAGCTGAGGGTCGGTGTGGCTGGCGGCAGGATGCGTGCCGGACCCGAAACGGGTGCTTCGGATCTCCCTGACTACGATTCACAGGTCGGAATGTTCACGGCTAAGCTGACGCTTGACCGCCGGGATGCCAGCATATTTGTCAGAGGAGGATATTTTATCGGGCTGAACGGCAACTTCTCAACCGACACACTGGGTGCGGATGAGGAGTATGACAAGGTTGAGGGAATCATGAAAGGGATCTTGAGCAGTGGCGACCATACTGTGGAAGCGGTCCTGCTTGCCGGTCATGCCCTTGGCAGTGATGTTCCGGTATATGATCAGTTTCTAATCGGTGGCATGGGGACTATTCCCGGGGTGGCTCCAGACGAACTTCGCGGTCAGTATTATGATATTGCCCGCCTGAACTATCGGTACAGGCTAGGGCGTCTTTCTCCTTCAGTAGGGAGAGGTATTTATGCGCTTGCCGGTATCAGTGCAGGTAACGCCTGGCAGGACACCAGCGATATTGATGCAGGGGACCTGATTGCCGGCGGGTTAATCGGTCTGGGCATGGATACACTCATTGGCCCTATTGCATTTGCAGTTGGCAGGGCCGAAGAGAGACCAACACAGTTTTATCTGTCAGTCGGTACGTTGTTCTAAGCGGAAACATTTACATATATGAGAAAAGTGACGTCCCGCAGGACTCTTAATCGTAATCCTGCTCGTAATCGTGATCTCATTAATGTCCAGTGATGATTATGAGTACGATTACGATTATGATTACGAAGGATAATCAGAGATTACTACGGAGCACGATAGTCCTTCTATCAGTGTTTCTGGCATCTGTCTTGTCGATTCAGGCGGCTCCTGCCAGGAATGCTCCCAATGCTTCTGTTACAAACAGCCTGACTCAGTCCGGAGATGCCCGGAAAGAGCCTGCTGTCAAAGTCGATAACAAGCGAGTTAAGAAACCTATACAACCGTCTTCCGGCCGCGGCCCGCTTGGAGTGTCATCTTCTGAGAATGGATTTGGCACCAGACTTCTGTGGTATATACCAAACCGTATAATGGATTCTCTGGACGTATTCAGGTTCAGGGCGAGGCTCGGGCCTGGGCTTGCAGCAAATGTGAGGTTCACTGATTACGGATCATTCTATGTTGGAAAATACAAAAGTGTTTATGTAGGACTTCCAGGACCTCGTGAGCCGTATTATATACGTTCTCCGATTGGTCTGGAGAGTTTGGATGGTATTGTGCTCTGGGGTGTAGATGCAACGGATAACACTGCCAATGGTCCGGCATATGGGAAGACGGAGGTGGATATCGGGGCGCATCTGCTGATTGTGGGAGCAGATATCGGTTTGGATCCCATGGAGTTCTCGGATTTGCTGGCAGGTGTGCTGATGATTGATCTGCAGAAGGACGATTATCCAAGGGAACGTAGATCGGAGCCTGAGATGACCAGCGGTATCTCAAGAGGCTCTGACGAATTTATACTTGTAAACAGCAGAAAGCCTGACGATTTCGACAGTTTTGTGCAAAGGCTTGATTACCTGCATACAAACCTCCATCAGTACGTCAGCGGACAGGTCCGTTCGGTGGATGAGTACTTTGCGCCTGATGTCACCCAGCGTATTGCTGTGCCAGACTCAAGACTGAGGCTGGGTGCGTATGTCGAGTTTGTGCGCGGACATGACGCGGAGCTGGAGCTTAGTCCTGATCTTGATCTTGATGTGGCAATGCCGAACATTGAGAGGAGAATGCATATCTTTGTGCAGAGTGGAAGGGCAGATGAACTGCCAAACGCGTCATTAGCAGACTCGGCGAATCAGAATCTGACGGTCGGAGCACGTCGAATGTTCAAAAAATACGATATTTCTACCGATCTTGGTGTCCGCGCCACGTGGCCTCCGCGCGCTTATGCCAGGATTACATGGCACCCCAAGTACGAATTTGAGCAATGGTCAATACGGCCGCAGCAGCGTTTATTTGGAGATACAAAAGAAAAGCTAGGCTCGCTTACGACTCTATTTGTGGACAGGTGGCTTGGGTCGAGTCGGGAATATTATGCCGGTAATATATCATCTGTCAAATGCAGGGATAACTTTACGGAACTTAAATGGGAACAGACCCTGAGGCTGGGCCGTGTCCAGGAACGGGTGGAGGACTCAGTTTCTGTTATTGGATATGAGCGGCGCGACGTTGCCAGCGGGGAAGACATTTCTGTCAGCGTCTTTGGAGAGGATGAGGGGGAGGAAGATACAGCGGATATTGATACATATCGTATGACTGTTGGATTCAGAAGGCCGTTATATTATAACTGGATATTCTGGGAGGTTGAGCCTGGTATCGAGTGGACCAAAGAGAATGATTTCGATTCAGCGTTCCGTATAACGCTTGGCATTGATATGTTGTTCTGGGGGGCGACATCGAGATGAAAATAAAATATTTGACGACAGGATTGGTAATGGTCATGTGCCTGTTTGCTGTGGGTGCGGAATCTGCAAACAATTTCGTAAGAATCGATTCATCTGATATGGCGAGCGGTTTTCTTGCGCGCCTGCTTATCAACGAGAATCCATTTCCGGGGGAGCGCGGCTACGTGAGCGTGGAAGATACCAAAGCCGGAATGAGGCAGGTCCTGTGGGTTCTGCATGGCCGTATGCATTTTATTCCGCCTGGATATACACAGTCCCAGATCTGTTCCGTACGTTCCAAGGACATAATCGATGTCATAACGGCCAAGAACCAATGCGAAGGCTTCTCCAAGGATGCAAACGGAAAGCCCACTTTTGCGCCACGTGTTGACGCGCGCTTGAAGAATCTCATAAAGATCGCAAACAAGGGCGACAAGCCAGGGAAATTCGCTGAATTGTTGAATTATGGACAAGGACTTGCGGGGGCCTACGTTAAGGGAGGGATACAGGCGGCTGACAGCTTTGCGGGAATAACAACTGTCAGCAAGACCAAGGTGACAGGGCGAGCCTATTCCTGGATGACTGACAAGGATTGCTATAAACCTGGCGGTAATTTTGTTGCCATACCTGATGTACAGGGTGGTTCTCCGGGCGGTAACCGTTTCTTCACTTTACGAAAGGAGCCTAAATGAAAAGGATTCTCATGATACTGATGCCATATAGCAGATACGTCACGGTCTTTGTGCTGCTTCTTGGTCTTGCGTTGCCGGTTCTGTTGTGCGCACAGCAGTCTGCGACAAATCCTCCCGCTGTCAATGTCGGTCGACTGGTTGATCTGCCTGCTGAATTGACGGATACAAAATATCTGTTCGAGGTCGTCAGGCATGTTTATCGCTGGTATATCGATGAGAACGATGTCGACCGCTTGGTCGGGGCAGTTGATTTTCCCATATGGGTGCGTGCTCTGGATGCCCAATTGGACAAAGATGATAATAGCCGGGTGGCCGAGATAACATTCCCTCTGCTGGGCGTAACGGTGAAGGTGAAGAAAGCTGACTATCGTATAGATGAACTGAATATTACCGTCACCAGCGGTGCATTTCGCGTAACTAGCGTCTCCAAAATAGGGATTCCTGAAAGCTCTCTGCCGGAGCATCGTGTAATCAATGTCAATTATACCGAAATGAAGGATTTCTTGTTCCGCACGCGTTCTGAGGCAGCTTTCCCTGAAGGACCGCTGCTTGAACGCCTGCGGGTTGCGTTGCGGAAAGAAATGGGACTTGCGCCTGAAGAGCGGACAGCAGGTCGGCATATTGTCCACATGGCGCCATTATCACCTGCAGCAAATGAAGCTTGGGTGTATCTTGAGACGCAGAAGCTTCTGGTCCGGTTTGCTTCAGATATTGATTTGTCGAATCCTGCCATGTGGGATCAGGAGGCGCTGATGGTCAAGACCTGGGATGTCGTGAGGCAGGTGGTGGTTTCTCTCGATGAAGCTGCCGGTAGCAATGCCTTTATGACTCGTGACCAGATAGGGCGGGCACTGTACAATTGCATCGTGCTGGGTAAGAGGCTGGAGATAAATAATCCAGGGACCCATCCAGCCGAAGCGGCCGCAGATCGCCCAACTGCTAAGAAAGCACTGTAATGTGAGAGGCAGCGTGAATTTACGCCGTGTATTCAACCGTCGTGTGTGCAGTATATACGCGTGTCTGGTTTCTTTTGCAATCGCTGCAGTCTTTTCCACGGCTCTGGTTTCCTCATGTATGGCGTCAGACGATGCCGAACTGTCTATACAATACAAAGCGCAGCTGAAAGGTCTTTGGTATGGCGAACTGAAGGATTCTGTAAGGGCACAGTCTCTTCTGCTGACGCCCGGAGTTTTCACGCCTGCGACAATGCACCAGCTGAATATGCGCGTGTCAGACGATGCGATGAGCATGGCAGAAGTGCTGTTCGCCAACGGTTATCTTGACGCTGCGATTACTCCGTATGTCGAGACAAACATAATCCCGGTACATGTGACGTTCCGTGCGCAAAAAGGAGAACGCTACACGATCAGCACATTTACAGCGGTATACACCAATATTGCAGAAAAGGTGCCGCAGCCACAAGGTGAACGGCTTTTGAAGACCGGCAGTCCTGCAGTGGTATCTGCTGTTGAAGAGGCTGAGGCAGAGCTGCTGCGCTTCCTGCAGGAACGCGGCTTCCCTTATCCTAAAAAGATTTGTCGCACTGTCACCCGTGACCGTACCGATAAAACGGTCGCAGTGGTCTGTACGATAGATCCAGGGCGTAAAGCTGTTCTGGGCGAGGCGACTGTCCAGGGC
>CAMCYG010000131.1 GCA_945883775.1 Victivallis vadensis | reverse complement strand
GGCTACAGTATAAGTGATGATTGAAGTTCGTAAAACAGATGAATTTGCCCAGTGGATTGATGGTTTGCGAGACATACGAGCTCGTGCGCGAATTCAAGCCAGAATTGAACGGCTCGCTCTCGGCAATGCAGGCGATGCAAAACCAGTGGGCGAAGGGGTGTCTGAAATGCGAATTGATTATGGCCCAGGTTATCGGGTTTATTTTAAGAAAGCAGGTTTGGTTCTTATCATGCTGTTGGTAGGCGGAGATAAAAAGACCCAAGCAGGCGACATTAGAACTGCGCTGCGCCTTGCGCGCAATTTGTAGGAGTATATTTATGAAGAAAACTAACACTAGTCGATACGATGTAGCCGAACATCTTCGAACACCCGAAGAAATGGCAGCCTATCTTGAAGCCTGTCTTGAAGAGTCAAATGGGGACGCCGCTTTTGTCGCCAAGGCACTCGGCGATATTGCGCGAGCCAAAGGCATGTCACAAGTAGCACGAGAAACTGGCCTTTCACGAGAGAGTCTATACAAGGCTCTCTCAGGGGATCGTAAGCCAGGATTCGATACGATTCTTAAAGTAATTCGTGCGCTTGGGATCGAGCTTCATGCAGTTCCCCTACACACATAATAAGCGATAGGACAACCATATTTCGCACCGTACCAATCCGCGGCGGATTGTCGTCCGGTGAAAATACACGTTGGATGCAAGAAAACGAAGATTTGACTATATTGATATGTTGTGCTACATTGTCTTACATTATGACAACACTAACTATCAGATTGCCAAATGAATTGAGGTCAGAGCTGAGAACAGTAAGCAGGGAAAAGAACACGCCTGTCAGTGACATCGTCAGAGAATCTATCAGACGGTATGTCTCCATTGAAAGGTTTAGATCTCTACGCCGGAAAGTGCTTCCATTTGCAGAAGCACAGGGATTTGTAACCGACGAAGACATTTTCAAGGCGATCTCATGAGAATCGTCCTCGACGCGAATGTCGTGATTGCGGCGTTTGCCGCGCGAGGACTTTGTGACACAATCCTGGAATTCTGTCTTGATAGTAACGACATTCTCTTGAGTGAAGACCTTATTCTGGAAATTAGCTCCAATTTAAGAAAGAAAATCAAGATCCCACCTCAGGCCGTCGACAAAATCATGGCCTTATTGCGCGAGAGTTCAGAAATGCTCATTCCTGAACACCTGAGCAGTAAAGTCTGCAGAGATCCTGATGATTTACACGTGCTTGGGTTGGCGGTAACAGGCAAAGCAGATTGTATCGTAACCGGTGACAAAGATTTATTAGTGCTTAAAAAGTTTAATGGCATACCCATATTGAGCCCAAGAGAGTTCTCTGTTTTTGTTCACAAATAGGACAGCATCCAACCAAGCCATCCAACGCTACCTCGTGTCCTGCGGACACTCGGATGTTGATGGCAAACGTTGATGATGGCTTATTAAGAATATGATTCCAGACCTCTACATCGCAGCAATTATAACTAGTGCACTGTCTCTAATGTTTATTGGCGGTTTGCTGTTTTTGAGAGCGCCCAAAGAGCAGAGACCCATTCTTGGCTGGCTTTTGCTGGTAATGCTCCCGATGAATGCCATTGCATTTTATCTGGTGAGAATGCCAGTTGATGGTTGGCTCTGCTCTGTATTGGCAAAGCAGGCCGGTGTTCACCAATTCATCCGGACGTTCTATGCTCCCATTACAGAGGAGGCCGCGAAGCTCTGGCCCCTGTTGATTCCGTTTTTCTACCGTCGCATGAAGTCCGTTCCGATTTATCGTGTGGCTCTGGCAGTCGGGTTGGGTTTTGGAATTGGTGAAGCATGGACCGTTGCCGGCCTTTTATCGAAGTCCCCGGAGATGGCTGAATATCACTGGTATCTATTGGGCGGATATATGTCTGAACGAATGATGGTTTGCGTTATGCATTCTGCCTTTACCGCGTCAGCACTTGTTCTTATGTTTCTGCGCAAGCGGGTTTTCCTTGGATTGTTGGCTTGCATGCTTCTTCATTTTCTTGGAAATCTGCCAATATTTCTTGCAGGGAAGAATGCTTTTGCGCTTGGGCCCAACACATGGCAAATCTTGCTGCAGTTTTGGGTTCTGTCATATTTCCTTCTTATGGCAAGTTTTCTGGCGTACTTGACATATGGAAGACAATGGCTAAAGAAATTGATTCGAGGGATGGTCTGGTGTCCCGAATGCAAGAAAATTTACGAACATCCCATATTCGGGATAAATCTATTGCACAAACGGTATGAGAGATGCCCTCATTGTAAAAACTGGCATCTCGTCAGTGCATTTGATGAAGAAGGTTAACTTGTATTTCTCGCTGCCTTTGAGGGGAATGGATTCCTCGCTACTTCCAGTGGAATGGCATTTTGGGAGTCACCCGGTTGCGGTCCGGTATATCTCGGCAACACAGTAATTAATTGCCGCAATGTAGTCCCGGTGTCTCACCGGGGCTTGGATTGTTTTCCCGTTGCTTGTCAGGCCGATGCAAAGAGTCCGGTGTGGACACCGGAACTACATCCAGCATCTGAATGTTTTGTAAATCTCGCTAATTCTGTCAAAAATCTTCTATTCTATTGCTCTGAAAACAGCGAAGAAACGGAAAATGCACTCTACGGGTTGCGACTCCAACGGCTTTCGCCGTTTTTGTTCAGGGTTAGCCCGAACTCTTCGCTGTCATCTGCGGGCCTGGCTTGAATGCTGTCGGTGCTCACGTCCCGGTGCAGGTTTTTCCTGCTCAAGAAGTTTCACTTCGCTTTTATTGAGCTGGCACCATTCGCCAGGTTTGAGTTCGCCGACGGTAAGGCAGTTGATGGAGATCCTGTGGAGTCGGCTGATGCGCAGGTTTACCAGTCGGCACATGTTTCTTATCTGGCGGTTACGGCCTTCGTTGAGTATGAATTGAAGGGAGGTCTCATCTCTTACGGCATCATAGCTAGAGAAAGTAACTTTGGCGGGATTAATCGTGTAATCATCGATTACCAGTCTGGTATTAAGCTTTTTTAGTTCATATTGGCCGACGCGACCAAAGACAGTGACCAGATAATTCTTATTCTTGCCGTATCTGGGGTGGGTGAGTTTGTTTACGAGATCGCCGTCATTTGTGAGGATCAGCAGACCTTCGCTTTCCCTGTCCAGCCGGCCTGCGATATCGAGCGCTTTGATATTAGGCGCGCCTTTGAGTAATTCATATATGGTTTGGCCCTGGCCGTCATCAGCGCTGCAAATATAGCCAGTGGGCTTGTTCAGTGCGATGACCACTCGCTCAGTCTTTGCAGAAGATATTGCTTTCCCATCCAAAGTTACTCGGTCTTTTGCCGGATCGACTCTGAGTCCCGGTTCCAGTGTTACTGTGCCGTTGACGCTGACTCTGCCATCTTTGATAAGTTCGGCTGATTTCCGGCGCGAAGCAACGCCTGCTTCAGCCAGTATGTTCTGCAGTCTGCATGATTCATTCGTAATCGTTTTGTTCGATGTCATCTTTCTTCTTTATCTTTCTTGAATGTAGAACCGGTGTCCGCACCGGTAGCTTTTATTATTTAACCCGGTGAGAAACCGGGGCTACATTCCTGGATTTTGCCTGTTTAAATCAATTTGCCCTTTGTCTTCATGGTGAGCAAGTAATATGGATCCTCGGGGGTGTCTAATTAATAAGGATGCCTGCCCTTGGAATATTGTAAGCAATGTGGACGTGAATCTTTTCATGTGCCGGAGATTATTCGCTCGGTCGGAGGAAAGCAATTATTCTTTGAAAGATTCGCACTCATATTGTAGATTAATGGCCATGAAATCACTTAAAAATGTGTTGTTGGTCTCGGTGAAGCTGATGAAGCTCTGTGTTCCTTTGTGTGCGATATTCCTGTCTGCATGTGCAACAGATGTGGTTACGGGGAGATCCGCGTATAATTTATTTTCTGTCGATGAAGACGTCAAGATGGGGAATAGCTATATGAAGGACATCAATAAAGAAATGTCCAAGGCGAAGGTCCGAACAATAGACAGCGGAGCGCAGGCCGATCAGATCAAAGAAATCATGGAAAATCTGAGTGCTGTCTGTCACAGGCCGAATCTGCCATACCGGGTGACAATATTCGACACGAATATAGTAAATGCCGCTGCGTTGCCTGGTGGAGAGATGATGGTCTTTCGGGGGCTGTATGATGGTACTAATGCCTTGTGCCTGGACAAGGACGAGATGGCGGCGGTAATGGCACATGAGATGGCGCATGTCAATTGCAGGCATTCCACGGAAGAGCTAAGCAAAACCATCACTGCCGGAGCAATTGTCGAGGTGGTGGCTCTGGGAATGGAAGCCAAGGATAAGGATGATTACGCAGATATAGTGAGGGGGGCCTTCTGGGTAGGTACGCTTTTTGTGATCCCCAAGTATTCAAGAGTTCAGGAGGAGGAGGCCGACAAGATAGGGCTGAAGTATATGGCAATGGCTGGATACGATCCGAGGGCTTCAGTCCGTCTTTGGAAAAGAGCGGCCGAACAGGAAAAGAAAGAAGGTGGTTCGAAGACCGTCGGCAAGATTCTGAGCGTCTTTAATACACATCCTGATTCCGCCAGACGTGCAAAATATCTGGAAGCCGAGCTTCCGCAGGTAATGGCTATATACGAAGAGGCCAAGCTGAACGGGAAATAAACCTAGAAAGAGTTAAAGGGTTAAGGTTAAAAGTATAAAGATTGATTTAGCAGAGCATAAAATTCTTATACCTTATACTTTGAATTTTATACCGCTTAATGGCTTACAGCTCTTTTAATCCGCCTTTGGGCTTATTGTTCTCGTCAAGGATGACAACCAATGGCTTGTGCGCATAAATCTCGTTTGTGTCTACCTGGCAGAAGGTGAATATGATTATCCGGTCGCCGACCCCGCCAAGGTGCGTTGTTGCGCCGTTCAGGCTGAAGGTTCCCGAGCCGCGATCGCCGGGAATGGCATAGGTCTCGAATCTGTTTCCATTCTCCAGATTTGCCACAAGAATCTTCTCGTAAGGGGCGATCTTGACCATGTCCATGAGGTCCAGATCTATCTTGAGACTGCCTTCGTAGTCCCTGACGGCTTCCGTTACGCGCGCGGTATGGATCTTCGCTTTTAGCATTGTCGAATATGTTGTCATTGTTCCCTCGATTAAAGGCGCCGAATATAGGGGCATTCCCCTGCGAAATCAACATTATTGATCAAGTTTAGGCCACATGGAGTGCGGTGACTCGGCCTAAATCTTACACGCATTATGCCGACTGTAGGAGCCGCAACCCTTTGCGGCGATCGAGAAGAATCGCCGACTTGTCCCGAACGCAGCGCTTTGGCGAAGGCGGATCAGGGGATCCAGCCGTCGCTCAATGAGCTATGGCAGATACTGTCGGCTCCTGCAGGAAAAAGAGCGAAATTGAATTCTTCTCCATTGCCCGTACATTTCGAGCCCTGATTTCTTTGTCAGAAGGTAGGGGCGTTGCTCGTCGACGCCCGCTCTTCCTTTCGTGCCTTTTGCTTATCCCGCCTGCAACGCTATGCGTAGCACTGCGGGCAGGTTCGCAGTTTGACTGTTCTGTCTTCATCGGGTAAGAAGAAAAGCGCTTTGGTTTTCTGCACTAATATCGTATGAATAGGTCTGGATGAATCTATAACAAGGAGTGACCATGGAAAGAAAACTGGCAAGCATTCAAAAGGTGGGGGATGTCGTACCTATCCCAGGCGCGGATAAGATTCAAGTAGCGAAGATCCAGGGCTGGTCAGTGGTGATCAAAAAGGACGAGTACAAACCCGGTGATCTCTGTGTCTATGCCGAGATCGATTCCGTTCTGCCGCCAAAGCCGGAGTTCGAGTTTCTGAAGGATCGCAGTTATCGCATAAAGACTATCAAGCTGCGCGGCCAGATCAGTCAGGGGATTGTTTTTGCACTGAGCATCCTGCCGCAGGGAACGCGTGTAGTTGAAGGGCTTGATGTTACTGAATTGATTGGCGTGACCAAGTATTTGCCCAATATTCCTGCCCATCTCCAGGGAGAAGTGAAGGACGCATACCCGTCATTTATTCCCAAGACCGACGAGGAGCGGATCCAGTCGTCACCGGGGGTTCTTGAGCGGCACCGGGGCCGTATGTTCTATGTGTCAGAGAAGATCGACGGTTCCTCGATGACTGCATATTGTCACGACGGCACCTTTGGCGTGTGCTCACGCAATCTGGAGATACTGGAGTCCGCAGATAATGCTCTTTGGAGTATTGCCCGCAAATGGGATATGGAAGCGA
>CAMCYG010000130.1 GCA_945883775.1 Victivallis vadensis | reverse complement strand
CCCCCCAACTTGTATCTGATTACCGAACCCAGGAAACCACCTACGCCGACTATCAATATATTTCTCATTCCGAAATCATTAGCAAATAAACAGCTGATATTAAATCTAATTATGCTGAAAGTCAGGGCGAACCTCATTGCTATCAGGCTAAGGCTTTTATACTGCAAAAATTAGATTCCCGTCCATATGATCCAAGCCTCGATCCGTCCTCGGTACGGATCGAGAGGATTGGTTCGAATGTACCTGAGGGCGGAGTCGAGGATTCATTCTGTCAAAATATCCAGGTCTTATCCGCCGGCGCATGACACATGCGCCGCTACAGTTTGCTCAATCCCGCTAGACTCAGCCGTCCGAAAGGTAGGGCGAAGCCTCTGGCTGAGCCGCACCTAACGGAAGATACACCCTACTTAAATTCACATCCGGATTACATGCTTGATAAAACAGCATCATGCTATATCCTATCACCTCATGAAATTCATGTTCTCATTAATTCTTATTTGTGCGTGTTTCTTCACTGCCATATCGAACGGTGACGAGACTGCAGGACGACCTTCCGCTTTGGAGCAGTTCAACAGTATTTATGAAATCCTTAAGAAAGCCGATAATGCCCGCGATCGTGAAGATATGGCAAGCGCCGTAAGCAATTATAAAGATGCACTTGATCAGTACAAAAGCTTCTTTAACAGAAACCCCAATTGGGAATCAAGTGTGGTCGAATTCCGGATAATGTACTGCAATGATCAGCTTGAAAGCTGTCTGCGTAAACTTAAGATTAACGCTCAGAAGCCGGCTGTGGAGCCATCGTCGGAACGCGCAGAACAGCCAATCGCGGCACCAGCGGCTATACCGGTACCAGCAAAGCTGACAAAAACCGAGATTGATAATGTCATATCTGAAGGTTTGACGCTTATAGAGAAGAATGATCCTGAAGCTGCGCGGAGTATGCTTCTGGCATACCTGAAGCTTGCGCCTGATAACCGGTTGCTTCGCCTGACATCCGCCATTGCGCAGTGTAAGTGCGGCAATTACGACGATGCGATATCAATTTTGGAATCACTCGTCGGTGAATTTCCTGATGACACCAGTTCGCGTATGACGCTTGCCTCGGCATGCCTTGGCAGTGGGGATATGGCTAGATCAGAGCAGGAGCTGTTAACTGTCATAAAGAACAGCCCTTTAACCAAAGAGGCATATTATGACCTTGCTCAGGCTTACCTAAGCATGACACCGCCGGACATCAACAGAGCCGCACAGTACTATAAGAAGTGGATTGGTCTTGGTGGGAAACCCAACCCCGCCATGACACAGCTTATAGAGCAGAAATAGGCTTCATGTCATTGCTTCGTAGTTGGTCGATTGTCCGCACCGGCCGACGCGTCAATCTTATCTCTTGCCGGGCTATTGTTCTGCCACCGCTGTTTGTCAGTCAGGAATATCTGATGCGACTTTCCAGGAGGAAAGGAAATTGCATGGCTGAAATTGAAATCAGACGGGACATTGCCTGAAAGTATGGGTAACCAGCCTTTGTGTTTACCATCGACCAATTCGCTCATCAAATGCCTGTCGGATGTTATTGTCGTCAGGTAGATCGCCTTCAGGCCGCCCCCAAGCTTTGCATTCAACTCTGCGATTTTATCAGGCGTATCCGGAAGAGCCGCTGACACTTTATCGCCATACCAAGCCGTAGCCCATGGCATGTCTGTGGCGATATACTCACCTTTCTCGAGCATGCCGCAGGCATATGTAATAAAAGGTGTATAATAAGGCGGATATTGAGCTGGCGCCCTGATGGCGGCAACCTGGAGCAACAAAGGAAGAGCGACGATTCCAATGAGCAGCAATATCGATATCATCCTCATGCCAGCATCAGCAAATTCTGATTTAGAAAGCAGAATAAACAAGTAACCTGACGCCATCATCACCACTAGTGGATAAAACACGACCATGGTATTGGCAACACCATTATACCAAAGGACATCTACTGCATAAGCGACTGCAAAAACCAGAAATACACACCACTTAAGGATGTCCTGTTCGGGCCGGTCGTGCCAATAGAGCAATGATGCGAGAAACAGGCAGATCACAATTCCTTCGCCAGCAAGTCTTATATTGCCTAATGCTCCGGAGCTAAAACTGTTGATCAGCTTCGATTTAATCGTCCTGAATATGGTGTAACCCGACGAATCAGGGCTCAAGCTGCCATCGAAAAAACAGTCACCCCCGAGGGATGTATTATTAAGGACGCTCTGAAAAGCTGATCCTGTGATGTTTCCAGTCAGAGTCGCATTGCGCACAAGCCAGGGAGCCGTCACAACGCCTGCCAGAAGCATTATCACTACTACCCAGAGCACTCTCATCTTTGCAAGCTGACTCACGCCGTAAAGCACAACAAGGACTGGCAGTATAATCATCGCATAAGAGGAAAGTACAGCAAACCCGCAACCGGCACCGCAGATAATGAGCGGGATGAAGCATCTAATGGCGCTTTCCCCGTAGTTAATATTTCTGACCGATACCAGCGCCGAATACACGACAATCATGCAAAGCATCATCGTCAGAGGCACGCTCGTACCGGATATAGACGCTCCGGCGACCAGAGAACTGACAAAGAAAACGGTTACAGCCGTAAGAGCTGCAGAATCATCAAAGATAAGACGCGTTGACAGAAAAAGGAAAATCCCGGCTATTACCAGGCTTATCACGCCAAACGGTATAATCACTCTGCGCTCAAGAATGCCCGGCGAAATCTCATTCTTTCCTGCGCCAGCTATCGCAAATGCCTTCGCCAGAAGATAGGGATACAGAGGCGCATTGCGGAGATCCCTCAGCCTTGAGGCATCAGCGCACAGACTTGGAGTTTTCTTGGATAGTAGGAAAAGATCCGCAGGGCGAATGTATTTTGTTCCAAAGCCTTCGCCTCTTGCAATGCACTTCGCGATTTGCGCCTGATCCATAGCCTCGGCATTTCTGAGTCCGGTGAACTGGCTGAAAGCATAAATGCCCATTACAAAGGTCATTATGACTGACATACAAGCCAATCTCACGGCCAAGGTCATACGTCCTTCACCAACCCAAACTGTCCATTCATAAATTTTATCAGAAATCATAAGCTGTCTCGTGTTTTCCTAGTCAGTAAATATTTATCCCCTGCCCCTGACGGCGGGTATGATCTTATCAGCAGTGCCATCGTTATCCAGCGCATACTCCTTGATCTTGCGGTGGAGCGTCCTTCTGCTGATCCCCAAGTCCTGTGCCGCATCAGTCCGGTTGCCTGCATGTTTCCTAATTGCCGATATTATCATCTTCTTCTCCATATCGGATATGTTACCTACAGGCTTTGACCCTAAGGAGCCTGGTACGTCTGTGTCAAGTCGTGTAACGTCGCGTATGGATGCCGGAATGTCACGCGCCGTCAACTTCGGGCCTCGTGAAAGCACGACCATTTTCTCGATGGTATTTCTCAATTCTCGCACATTGCCAGGCCAGGGGTAAGCAGCAAGGATGCTCAGGGCATCTGGAGTGATTGCCTCAATGTTCTTTCCGTTCTTGGTGTTAAAATCGCCAATGAATGAACTGGATAACAGCGGAACATCTTCGACCCTGTCACGAAGAGGCGGAATGGTTATGTTGACTACGTCCAGTCTAAAAAAAAGGTCCTCTCTGAATTTTCCTTCCTTTACCATAGCCTTCAAATCCTTATTCGTTGCCGCGATAAGACGAATATCAACTTCCACCATTTTATTACCGCCAACTCGTTCAAATCTACGCTCCTCAAGCACTCTCAGTAGCTTCACCTGTATTACAGGGTCTATTTCACTTATCTCGTCGAGAAATAGAGTCCCTCCGTCGGCAAGCTCAAAACGACCTTGCCGTCTGGCCTCTGCGCCGGTGAAGGAGCCTTTCTCATG
This sequence comes from Victivallis vadensis, assembly GCA_945883775.1. GTDB lineage: Bacteria > Verrucomicrobiota > Kiritimatiellia > UBA8416 > CAMCYG01 > CAMCYG01. The sequence goes on along the minus strand of CAMCYG010000130.1, from coordinate 2,387 downwards.
TCCAAATATTTCGCTTTCCAGCAGATTTTGCGACAAAGCTGCACAATGAACAGCCACAAAAGGACCCGAGGCTCTGGTGCTGAGCTTATGGATTGACCGTGCCACCAGCTCCTTGCCTGTTCCGCTTTCGCCCTGAATGAGAACGGTCGCTTGTGTCGGAGCCGCCTGCTTAACGGTTTCAAAAAGCTGGATCATGACCGGCGAGTTGCCAACAATGCTTTCCATTCCATATTTCGAATCCAGCTGAACTTTCAACTGAACATTTTCGTGCTCGATCTCTTGCGACTTGATTGCGCGCCTGATTAGAATCTCGAGATGATCGAGATTCAATGGTTTCGTTAGGAAGTCATAAGCGCCTAGTTTCATTGCTTCCACGGCCGTCTCCACGCTTCCGTAAGCGGTAAGCAGTATGCAGACCAACCCGCCCTGTTTTGCTATTGCTTTCTGCAGGAGCGTCAGTCCATCCATTCCTGGCATACGTATATCGCAAAGCATGATATCTATCTTGTTCTGGGTAAGCTCAGAAAGGGCTCTGTCTCCGCTTTCGGCCAGAATTATTTCGTAATCGCGCTCAAGCGCCAACTGAAGGCCCTCTCTTGTAGCCTTATCGTCATCCACTATCAGGATTGTATGTTTTGCTTTCTTCATTTTACCTTATATTTGGAAGCAACTTGATTCTTCTCTCTGCAAGCGGCAGGAGTATGGTCAATGTCGTACCGGTCCCTGCTTTGCTGGCTATTTCCATGAATCCGCCGTGATCCTGAACAATACGCTGTACAATCATCAATCCCAGTCCGGAGCCCTGTGACTTTGTTGTGAAATATGGATCGAAGATCCTGCCCATATCCTCGTTTTTTATCCCCTCGCCCGAGTCCTTAAAAGATATGGCTACATACTTGTCAGAACTGGCCAAGGCGATGCTGATGGAGCCCCGGTCCGGCATTGCCTGCATGGAGTTGCGTAAAACATTAAAAAATGCCTGTTTCATCTGGTCCTTGTCCATGCGCACCTTTGGCAGCGGACCGTGCTCAACTATATCGATACTAATCTTACGATTCGAAGTCTCATTCTCCAGCAATGCGGTAGTCTCTCGGAGCACTGACTCGATACGGCCTATGACCAAATGCGGTTTAACAGGCCTGACCGCTTTCAGAAACTTGGTTATTATGGTGTCCAGTCTTGTGACCTCACTGCGGGCAACATCAACCAGCTCTGTTAACCGGCGTACATCTGCTTGTGGCGCTTTATCTGGAGTAACAGCATGGGCTTTCTTCCTCCGACTGGACTTAGCGCCTGCTTGATTATGCTCATGATCATTCTCTGAATTGGTTCCGTCTCTCAGTCTCTTCACTTCCCGGTCTAGCAGTTGAAGATGTATATTAAGCGCGTTAAGGGGGTTGCCTATCTCATGAGCTACTCCTGCAGCCAGTAGCTTAATCGCATGGATCCGGTCGGATTCCCTGACCTTGGCCGCATCAGTTCGTTCACCCGTCACATCCCTCAGGATTATTACAGCACCTCGCTCTTCACCAGCCGTATGCTCCAGAGGCACAATATAGAAATTCACATGCTTATGCTCTGGATAAGTTATCTCGATTTCATGATTTACAAGCCGGGACCAGTCCTTTCCTTCATTGTGAAGCATGTCCGCCAGCCCGAATTCCTTGACCAGATGCTTAATCGAGCGACCCTTCATAGAGTCAAAAGAAAAACCGAGCATCCTTTCGGCCGCACGATTGGAATAATTTAGATTACCATTGCCTGCAATGACGATTATGCCCTCCTGAATCGACTGGAATATCATTTCCATAAGGCCGCGTTCGTCTGCAAGTCTCAGAAACTGAGCCTGCATACTCTTGGGGTCGACCTTGTCCAGTTTGGCTATTAGTCTGTCTATAAATCCAGATTTCATAAGTATTTAATGTGACAATATGGCGCATAATAATCTAATCCGTACCGATTACAATCACTATTTATACGGTTAATTTGTCTTGAATTTGGGGTTATCCATAGTAACCTTTGGATATGTATAGAACGTTGCATTTGGCGTTAATATCGCTTCTGTTTTCTGGTTGCGTATCGGTGAAGTTCCCGCCACCGCCCCCGCCCAATCACATCCCTCAGGTCGTCGCGGTGACATCTTTTGACAACAAGTCAGGGTTCACTGGTCAATGGGAACTTGGCGCAGGCATGGCAGATCTTCTGACTGCAGAGCTGATCAAGACGAAGTATTACACCGTAGTAGAGCGCCGCAATTTAAATCATGTCATAGGCGAAATTGATATGCAGAAGAATCCTCACTTTAGAAGAGAAGGACGAGTCGAGGACGGCAGGCTTATTAATGCTCGCTATCTCATCCGCGGCGCGATAACTGATTTTTCTCAAGT
>CAMCYG010000129.1 GCA_945883775.1 Victivallis vadensis | reverse complement strand
CGCCTGTGCCTTGTGGATATTTGCTTATATCGCCTTAGTGATATCGAATCGCAATGGAAGAAAGAAACTGCTCGAACCAAGCCTCGGAGCGCTACCTCACGACCCTGCGGGTCGTTCGGATGCTCAAGGCTGACGTTCTGCTAAAGGAAAAAATGAATATGAAACGTGCAAAGTTTATGCTGGGAATAGTTGTTTTCGGCCTTTTGGTTGCAGGAATTACGGTATGGCCTGCTGTGCCAGAGTTAAAAATGGCAGTTCGCATTGTGTGGGGTAACGCTGCTCCAAGCGGAACCTTGCATGGTTTCGTTCTAAAGGCAATTGAGGGACTTGAGGCCATGCAAGCAAACTATCCTTTCATGCTTTATGCGCATGATTGGCTCGCTTTCGCTCACATTGTATTGGCAATTCTTTTTGCCGGAGCAATGCGGGATCCAGTTCGAAACGTATGGATTGTACAATGTGGCCTTATCATGTGCGCACTCGTTCCAATCTTGGCTGGCATCTTGAGGCTACCCCGTATTGACGGACACTGACCCCGAAGTATAAATTGCAATCAGGAGGGGGATACAGTGAAAAGCAAAAGATATGATCAGGAGTTTAAGGATAATGCGGTTAGTATGCTGGTAACGAGCAGGAAGGCGTTAAGCGTAGTGGCACGGGAGCTTGGGATCAGCGACACAGCGTTAAGGAAGTGGAGGGAATCGAGTCTAGAGCAGGATAATCGGCATCCCATGGGGGACGGAATGCCGACGCCGCGGGAGATGGTTGATATAATAAAGCAGCTTCAGAAAGAGCTGGCACATGTCACCTGGCAGAGAGATGTATTAAAAAAAGCGGCGGGCATACTCTCGGAGAAGTCGCAGACAGGTATGCCATGATCAAGGATTATGCGACACAGGGGTTGTCTGTTCAGGCTCTTTGCGAACTGTATGAGGTATCAGCCAGCGGATATTACGACTGGGTTGATCGTGAGCCGAGTAAGCGTGATAAGGCTAATGTTGAACTGGCGAAGGAAATAGAAGCGATACACAAGGAAAGCCAGGCAACCTATGGCAGCCCTCGCATAAGCGCCGAACTGAAGAACAGAGACATCAAGGCTAACAAGAAAAGGGTCGCCAAGATTATGAAGGCCAAAGGGCTTAAAGGCGTACAGAGTGCTGCGTACAGGCCCAGAACAACTGACAGCAATCATGATCTGCCTATCAGCCCGAACCTTCTGGCTGATATTGAGTGTGATGACATCAATCAGGTTATAGTTGGTGATATTACATATATTCCCACTGAGGAAGGCTGGGAATACCTTGCGGCGTTTATGGACCTTGATAGCCGAATGATAAAGGGCTGGCATATGAGGGAGCACATGAGGACAGAGCTGGTGGAGTCTGCCTTCCGTCAGGCTGTATTCAGGCACGGCTTGCCTATCGGCATAGTTGTACATACGGACCGTGGCAGCCAGTATGCCAGCAAGAGCTTCAGGAAGCTTCTCAAAGCCAATCAGGCCGTCAGCAGCATGTCAGGCAAAGGCAATTGCTATGACAATGCGGCAATGGAGTCATTCTGGGCAACGCTCAAGAAGGATCTGCGGATAACAAAGCCGTTCAAAACAAGAGAGGAGGCAAGGAGGACAATATTCAGATACATAGAAGCGTTCTACAATAGATTCAGGATTCATAGCGCCCTTGGCGGATTATCGCCCTGGAAATATGAACAGAGAAAACGGGATAAGAAAGCGGCATGATTATGATTGACCATGCTGAAACTAACATCAATAATAACTCAAATAATGCTTCGGGCTATGTGTCCGAAATATCGGGGGAAGTCCACTATGGGCTTCGCCCTACCTGTGAAAGATTGGAAAATGGTAGGGAGAGGCGTCGCTGCCGAGCCGTCGCAAACAAACGTCGTGCTAGCATGGAAAGTACCTAATCGCAGATGTGCTCTTCTGCACCATTCACCCCTTAAGATATTGACCCAAAGTGTGCAATAATGTATAAATCATTGCAGGTTAAAGATGTATAATTTTTATATTCGCGGAACTCGCGGCACATCAACGATGTGCGGCCAAAAGTATCTGAAATACGGTGGACACACTACCTGTTTCAGCGTCCACACGGCTTTAGGAACCATAGTAATTGACGCCGGATCAGGCATCGTCAATTTGGACAAAGACCTGCATACCCAACACGACCATCGAAGCATTACGATGCTTTTCACTCATTTCCATCTTGATCACATTGTAGGGTTGCCGTCCTTCACCCCACTATACGATAAAAATGCAACAATTTCAATGATGGCTGATTCCGCTCGTCCTGATAATTGGAAACAGACACTCACCACTTTCATGTCTAAACCATATTGGCCTGTAAAACTTGGAGAAACCCAAGCCAAGCTTGAATTTAAGGATTTACCTACTGACACATCATCGATGGAAATATACGGCTTAAAAGTCAGCTGGTTCAAAGTCCCTCATCCTCAGCAGTCACTATCATTCAAGATAGACGATGGCACAACAAAGACAATAATTGCTACTGACGTTGAATACCCCAGCAGTAAAATCAATCCTGAATTTATTAGATTCTGCGAGAACGCTGACCATCTAATATTCGACTCGCAATACACAGAAGAAGAATATCAGTGCTACAAGGGCTGGGGACACAGCACATGGGAAGCCGGTGCAAACATATGCAAGGCAGCGTCTGTAAAGCAATTGGTTCTGTTTCATCATCTTCCAGACAGGACGGACGATGAGATAGACGAAATAGTTTCAAAAGCGAGGCAGGAATTCCGAAACACAGTAGCGGCCCGCCCAAATATGATGCTTTAGGCCGACTGCAGAGGCAAAGGCAGAGACGACACTTCAAGAACACCGTTTTTAACCTGTTTTAGTGCGACCAGCAGGACTGCCTCAAGTTCTGATATATTCTTCGGCCACTGGTAATTCTCCATGTGCTCCAATGCAACTTTATCTACAGACGGTACAGGCTGACCTGCAGGTGTATTCTTAATAATGAAGCGCCTAACAATTGGTCGGATATCCGCCTTCCTGTCTCTAAGCGGCGGAACTTTAATGTGAATTACCCTGACTATCCTGAAAAGATTTGCGCTGAACTTTAATTGGACAACCAGTTGCTCCAAGTTGGCCTCACATGAAGCAATGACACGCGCATCAAAAGCACCTGCATCAGGTTTTGTTTTCGAAACCTTTTTGTCTGTCAGTGCCTTGCCAAGTTTGTCCTGAGTTTCCAAGGGAAGACTCTCAATATTCCTTAAGAACAGTGTACATTTATCGGCATTCTCCAGGAATCCTTTTTCAGAATCAGACCCGAACAACCGCTCATCCGCGTTCGGGGCAGCACAGTCAAATACCATCATCTGTGAACCCTTGCGCTTGCTGTTATCGTGTATCGTCCGCGCAATCTCCTGTTTACCTGTGCCAGGCTCACCCGTAATCAAGACCGTGACATCGATTCCTGCAACACGCATGATCATATCGCACATGCTGCGCATCAGAGGGCTTTCAGCAACAATGTTTTCAAACGGATATGACGTTTCGAGAAGCAGCCCCAAATTAACCTTCTTGGACTTCTCAGCTTCATAAAAATCAACTGCCCGCTGTACGGTCAATATGAGCTTGTCTATCTTTAATGGCTTCTCAAAAACGGCATACGGAGTGAATTGCTGGGCCTTATTGACATATTCTTCATTGTCCCCGATGACTATCAGTGGAATATTGCCCTTCTTCTGGCAGATATTACCGACTATCGACAAATCTGAATCCCATGCAGGACCAACAAAGGACATAACCAGCTTAACATCATCTGTCTTCAGAGCTGACTCGATTTTTTCGGGCTCATCAATAGCATTAACCTTATAACCCTCTGTCTTCAAGAGCTTTGTGAGGATACTAATAGTTGTCTTCTCTTTCCCCACTATTAATACTATTGCCATATTACAACTCCCTCAATCTTTACTGAACCGTACAAACTCTCCACCCCACCCTTCTCCAGGCGGTACTTGCTGATAGTACATGACTCGATTCAACATATTAATACTAGGTTTATCGCCACCGTCAAGCTTTAAAGCTTGAGTAAAGGCCTCAATAGACTCACTCCATTTTTGCTCCCAATGCAGTTTTAGTCCCTGTTCATATAATGCAATTACATTACCCTTAGCTTCACTGCACATACCTCTCACAGCGACAAGCTCATATATGGCTATTGGCACCGTCTTCCCCTTGACGACGATTCGGTCCAGCTGGCGGGTAACGAAAGAGTCCTTGACCAACGCATGAGTATTCTCTCCAATCATTATGCTCGTTCCGTAATCCTTATTCGCGGGCTCAAGCCTGGCTGATAAGTTTACGGCATCGCCCATGACTGTATACTGAAACCTACCCTCAGAGCCCATGTTGCCAGCCGTAACTACACCGGAATTGATTCCCATCCTGACGTAAAGCTCATGCCCATACTGAGCCTTGAGTTCATCCCGTATCTCAGCAAGTTTCTTTTGCTGCTCCAAAGCGGCATGACAGGCCTGTACAGCATGATCATTAAGCGGAAACGGAACACCCCACTCCGCCATAATTGCGTCACCTTCGTATTTATCTACATACCCATTCCTATCCATAATGATCTTTGTCATGGGCGAGAGATATTTATTCAACAATTCGGAAAGTTTGGCAGGATCAAGACTTTCAGAAATCGTCGTAAAACCGGCTACATCAGAGAACATCATCGTCGCATCTGCACGCCTTCCGCTGAGAGAGAAACTCTCAGGATTAGTTTCCAGAAAACGCAAAACATCCTTGGAAACCATCGTCCCGAACATATTTCGCACCTTCTTTCGCTGATATTCCTCCTGCCAGAACTTAATCATTGTAAGAGTCGGATATATGATCATGATCGAAATAATCACCCATGACGGGACAAAAACAAAATGCCACTTCTCTAATAGAACCAGGGCCACCTTCATAAGAGCAACTATCACAGTTATTGAAACAACAAATGAAAGCCATGAGCGTCCCCTGTTTACCAGAAGCGTAATGAACACGCCGATAATTAGTATCGAAAGGGCATCTACTCCCACTATCCAACTAGGTCTGGAGAGCATATCTCCGGCAAGTATGTTATCAACCATAGTTGCGTGCACTTCGACCCCTGAAAAATGCTGTGTTAAAGGAATCGCCCGCAGATCCTTGAGCCCTACAGCACTGGTGCCGATGAAAACTATTTTTCCCTCAAGTTTCTCTTTACCAATCTTCTCGCTAAGGATATCCAGCGCAGAATATGTAGGGAACGAGGAAAAAAAGCCTGTCGCAGACTCATTGACTGTTCTGTAATTGACTACAATCCTGCCCTCTCTCGTCGTAGGAATAAACGAATCGCGCATCCTGATTCCGGTTACCCCGTTCTCGTCATACTCGATCTTGCATTTGGGCGTTCCCTTGTGCAGCATCACCGCGAGCAATGAAAGGGATGGATATATCCTGTCTTTGCCGTACGCCCAGATAAGAGGATTACTGCGCACAACGCTATCCAGATCAATGACCGCATTAAAGAAGGCCGTCTTGGATGATTTTATCAACTCCGGCACTCCTATCATTATGTCTGAAGCCTGCATCAAACTGGCATTGACATGGTTAAGGCCATTATCTTTCACACTATAAAAGCTTTTCCAGTAAGGATCTTTCGAGTAATCCACATTCTCAGGGAAATAATCGCACGGCGTCATCATGCAACCCAGAATGGTGTTACCCTTTTTAAGAGACTCAGCAAGAATCAGATCGTAATCCTCCATCTCTTTAGGCAAGCCGGTAAACTTAACATCCAAATCCATGAACTGTTTCAGGTTACTGGTAATCATTTGAGGAGAAGTGCGGTCTTTTTCGGCGAAAACAATGTCATACACAACAACTGAAGAGCCCGCTTCCAGCAGTTTATCATTCAACTGCGCGACAACGTAACGAGACCATGGCCATTGCCCGATTGACTCAAGGCTCGCATCGTCGATATCAATTATCACAACCTTGTCGGTTTTGGGCGGATCGTGGACCTCTTTGAGCAGTAAATCATAGGAGTAATTTGTGATCGCCTGAATAAAATCGTTATTGTTGATATATAGAAAGACGCAAGTTACGGTCAGTATAAGTCCAACAACAACTACGGGTGAGATTTTCTTCCACATGAAGAAAATCTAGTATAAGAGAGACTTTTTGGCAATCCTGCAGTTGAGGTTGGATGTAAAGAGCACAATTCCCTACGTTTCGTCTTGGAATGTAGGGGCGTTGCTCGTCGACGCCCATCTTTCTCTCCCCACTGCAGA
>CAMCYG010000128.1 GCA_945883775.1 Victivallis vadensis | reverse complement strand
ACCACAACTTCATATGTTTTTTTAATATCACTCATATTGTTTGTCCTAAACCGGCTAAGCCGGAACCAAGATTGCTGACAGAATAATTATGTGCATTCTGTTAATTCTGTCCAAATTCTGATTCCCGGTCGTTTCGTATAACATTCTCAATGAAAGTAACTAATTCTTAGTCACAACCATTTCTGCTATTTTGTAAGAGCCAACAGCACTTCGGACTTCGCGCTTTCTTCATGAACCCGGTCAATCACTTCGGGTATGTCATTAATTGTCATGCCAAGCTTTTTCCAGATATGCGGCATAAAGGCAGGTTTGCTGTCGCCGCTTATACCTATCTTCTCCTGGTTGCAGACATAATTTGCCACATGGATCAGCCCGACCAGTTCCCAGGACGCAGCATCCGCATTATCAGGCTCGTGATGAAAACGTATCACCTGAAGAATATTCTCATCCAGCCGCCATTTCTTGCCCAGCCATTCGCCGGACAGAGAGTGATCTATGCCGATGATCATGGACTCCGCCTGAAACAGCGGCACTGCATCCCTGGCAGACACTTTCAGGGCCTCACAGAACAGATCGTGGAAATACTGCTCATGAATGACCTTGCCCATATCATGAATAAGACCGGACAGATGCAGAAGCTCCTTCTGCAAAGTTGTCTTTAGATTCTTCCTGGCCTTCTGGTAAATGACATTTGCTGCTATTCCCGTGCAGATGGAATGCCGCCAGAACTCCTCGCGATTAAACGTATCGCTCGTGCTTTTGCCGAAGCTGGAGAAGACCGCAGTAGACATCGCGATATTACTCAGAGCCTTCAGCCCGATTCTGGCCACAGCCTGATTCACAGAGGCGATTGGTTCGCTGGCAGCATAGAAAGCTGAATTCACCACTTTCAGGATACGGGCCATTATCGCCGGATCATCTTCAATTATCCTGGCAATCTGCTTGGCGTCCGAGTTCTCATTGCCAATCGCCTTATTAAGCTTGCTTATAATCACCGGCAGCGTCGGAAGGTTTTTTATCGCCTCCAGCTTTTTCATTATCTCTGGTATTCTGTCCATATATTTGTTCCTAATTTAAAACCACAGGGTTCAGGATTCAGAATTCAGGAGTCAGAATTCAGAATCGCCTGCGAATACGCCTCCAACAATTTACAAGATCTTCAAATCCATATTAAAGTCGTCACATTCTTTTCTTCTTTTGTAGGAGTCGATCCCCGTATCGACGATTCTTCTTCGACAATTCGCCTTCCATCGCCGATCAGGGGATCGGCTCCTACAAAACCACTCAACGCTAACTTCTTCTCTTCTGCAAGGACCCTACTCCGCTCGGGCGAAGCCGCGCTCCTACATGGAACAATTCATCCTGAATCTCTGAATCCTGTATACTAAACACTTAACACTATATACTATATACTTCGCCGTCTTCTCCTCTTGACCACGGCCACCTGTCTTCTTGCTACACCTCACACTTTAGGACCATTAAAGATTTCTTCAAGAACCTTTTTGATATTTTCCGGGGTGAACGGCTTGTTGAGATAGGCCCTTACCCCTTTGCTCTTAAGCTCACTGATTCTTGTCTCGCTGCGCTCCGTCGATATAATGACCACCGGAATGCTTTTTATAAGAGCACTGTTGGCCATGTGTTCGACAAGCTCTATGCCGGTCATAATGGGCATGTTTATGTCGGCCAGCACGATGTCCACCCAGTTCTTCTCCAGCATATCCAGCGCCTCTTTACCATTAGCGGCCTGCAGCACCAGACCTATCTCAAATCCCGTCATATGCAGTGTCTTTGCGACAACCGCCCTGATTATTGCCGAATCATCGACTATTAAAAAATTATAGGCCATGTTATTTTCCACCTCCCCGTCTTCCGCCACCACCGACCAGTATGCGCTCAATCTCCTGCATCTTCTCCAGCGTCTGACCGGCAATGTGCTCTATTATCTTCGTCTTCAGCTTAAAGTGCGTCAACGCCTCTGTGCTGACGACATGGTAAAGACCATCTCTGCCTGTTCCTATTCCCTCACTGTACGAAAGCATATCCGCCAGATGCACCATAGTCGCCGGAGCCGCGAACTCGCCTGCGCTCATGGGATCATGATGCCAGCGAACCGCCTCGACTAGTTCAGGAGGGAAGTGCCAGGCATCCAGCACCATCGCTCCGGCTTCAGCATGCGACAGCCCCAGCTGCTGCGTCTCATAATCAGAGAACGACATACTGCCCGTTTTACCCTCGTTCACAAATTTATCGATTACGGGACCGGCAAACTCATCAATGATTATCCTGCCGATATCGTGCAGTAGCCCGGCAGTATAATACATATGCTGGTCCCCTATCTTTAATTCCGTTGCAAACCCCTCAGCCGCCACCGCTGTCCATATTGAGTGCCGCAACAGATCACCCGGCTCAACTCCGTACCCGTCCAACCGCGTGTTTAACCTGCTGGACACGCCCTGGGTCATCATCATCTGAAAAAGGTTCCTTATCCCCAATCTCACTACGGCAACCTCCAGCGATCCAATTGAACGGGCCATGCCAAACATGGCGGAGTTGGCGAGCTTGAGCACATTTGCAGTCAGCCCGGGGTCCAGCTTGATTTCACTGGCAATCTTGGAAAGATCGACATCCGGGTCGTTAAGGTGATTGAGCAAATCACCAAACATCACCGGCAGTTTGGGAAATGACTTGATCTTCTTGATTATGGAATCTTTTGTCATGCCATTACCACTGATATTATTTCCGTGCTTTATCATAACTCCACTTCCGATCCGCCTGTTCTGACAGTGACCTTTCCCGTGTCCATATGCAGTCGCACAGTCCTGGCAGAATTTCCACCGACATCCTCCGCCTTGATCATTAAACCGTTCTTCCACATGAATTTCCTGAAGATAGTGTAATTTCTTTCGCCGATCCTGAACAGGCCCTGCGTATCGAGCACCGCAGACCCGCCCGCCACCTTAAAGACGGCATTTGCCTTGGTAAGCCCGCTCTTGAACAAGTTTCCGAGGAACAAGTTCATTCCCGTATCAACGAACATGCAGGGCTTTATCTTCGCCTTTTCCTGATCACAGCTCGACAACGGAAGCATGCAGTGTATCATCCCGCCCACTCCGGCCACGGGATCATGTATGACAACGCCTATGCATGAGCCCAGCGAGTAAGTCACCAACTCATCATTGGGGTTTGTAGACACATACATGTCTGCAATATCCACCACAACAAGATTCTTAGTGCTACTTGACATATATTGAAGGCCTTATCGATTTCATATTACTCAGCATACCTGATAGACTTTCTGCATGCCCGACCATCAGCAGGCCCTTGGGATTCAGAAGCCTCTCTATTTCTGAAAGCAGACCGCGCCTCACCTCATTATCAAAATAAATCATCACATTCCTGCAGAAGACCACATCGAACGGACCCCTCATCGCAAACGGCGGCTTGGCAAGATTGATCCTGGAGAAGGTAATGAGCTTTCTGAGACTGTCCGACGCCTGATATTTAACAGCATCCGCTTCCGTGATACGGGTAAAGTATTTAGACATATATTTGTCCGGCATTTTTTCCATACTCTTGTAATCGAAGATGCCTGACTTTGCCCGCTGAAGCACCTTGGTGGATATGTCCGTGGCGAGAATCTTCACATCCGCCGATTCCGGCAATGACTCCCGCACCATAATCGCCATCGTGTAAGGCTCCTCGCCGCTAGAACAGGCCGCGCTCCATATCCGGATTGAAGTCTGACCTGCGTTATACAGCTTTGTCAGCGTTTCGCCCAGCACATCGAAATGTGCCCGCTCTCTGAAGAAGTATGTGACATTTGTGGAAATCGCATTCAACAATTCCACTATCTCTGTCCCGCTGGTATCATTCTCGATGTGGCTCAGATACTCTTCAAAACAATTCATACCCAGAGCGCGCATCCGCTTGGACACCCTGGCCTTCAGCAGAGATTCCTTCTGCGCGCCCAGCTTAATCCCGGCGACATCATATATAAGGTCACAATAGCGCAGGAATATCTTCGGACTGAGCTCCTGTTCCGCTTGATCTGTATTGTCAATCATCATAATCGTCTTTCAAAAAGCAATTTTCGTCTTGTTGCCGCATCTTTACGCTTAACTCTTCTGTAGGAGTCGACTGCGTCCGCCATAGTCCTTAAGACGACGGCTGGATCCCCTGATCTGCCTTCGCCCCTTTTGCCCATTGCTACGGCAAGACAAGTCGACGATTCTTTCCCATCGCCGATCGGGGATCGGCTCCTACATTAAGAAATACAAACAGCGATAATCAGTGTTCACCTTGCCCCTTACACTTTAAACATTAAACCGCTCTATCTTACCCGCCCATCTTCGCTCTTAATTCTTCTGTAGGAGTCGATCCCCCGATCGACGATTCTTTCCCATCGCCGATCAGGGGATCGGCTCCTACACCAAGAAACACCGACGACGAGCATCATTCTGTACATTTTGTTCATTCTGTCAAAATATCCGAGTCTTCTGTCTTCTGACTTCTCTCCCGCAAACACCCCAGAGGGGTTTTGCAAGCTCCTCACGATACCGCCATTTTTATCATACCGCTTATATCCAGAATGAGACCGGGCTGACCGTTCGCCATGATACTGGCTCCGGCAACGCCTTGCACCGTCCCCACCCCTTCTCCGAGATTCTTTATGACCGTCTGCTGCTGGCCAAGCAGTTCATCCACCAGGATAGCCACCTGTTTCCCGGAATCCTCGACAATCACCAATATACCCTTGCAGGGATCTTCAATCGCGTTTTCCAGACCGAACAGGCGATACAGCCGGAACAAGGGCAGAATTGAATTCCGGAACATGATCATCTCGCTCTTTTCATTTATGGTGCTGATGATTTCACTCGTGGGCTTAATGGATTCGACAATGGACATCGTGGGAATAATATACATTTCAGTCCCCACCCTTGCCAGGATTCCGTCAATAATCGCCATGGTAAGCGGCAGAACAATGGTGAAGGTGGTCCCGACCCCTTTCTCCGACTTTATAAGTATATTTCCGCGCAATGTCTCGATATTGCGCCGTACCACATCCATGCCAACACCCCTGCCAGAGACTTCGGTCACTACCTTTGCCGTCGAGAAACCCGCGCCGAATATCATCATGAAAACCTGCTGATCCGACATTCCGTCGCCACTATTTATCAGCCCGCGCTCGATTCCCTTGGCAATTATCGCTTCCTTATCCAATCCTCTGCCATCGTCCTGTATATCTATGTGTATGCTACCGCCCTTGTGATAGGCCCTGAGCGTGATATGGCCGATCGGATCTTTACCGGCGGCAATTCTGGTGCTCTTTTCCGCCTCGATCCCGTGATCGAGAGAATTCCTGATCATATGCACCAGCGGATCTGCCAGCTTCTCGACCATGCCCTTGTCTATCTCAGTCTCCGATCCCTCAGTAATAAATTCTACCTCTTTGTTGACCTTCTTGGACAGGTCCCGCACCAGCCGCGCCATCTTCCTGAAAGTCGCATCTATCGGAACAAGGCGCATGGACATGCCCAGATCCTGAAGCATTCTGGTAATCTTCGTCAGATGAGATATATTCTTATCCAGCCGCTGAGACTGCAGAGCGACGATTTCCTTATCCTGCGCCACAATGGACTCTGCAATGACAAGCTCCCCGATGGTATCCAGCAGAAGATCTATCTTCTCGGCATCGACCTTCATGGCCTGCCGAACTTCAACTCCACCAGCCGCAGCACGCTGTTCGCCTTCTGCCGCCGGCCTGGCTTCTTCGTGCACATCTTCGGATTGCTTGACCGGTGCAACAGGTTTTGCAACAGGCGCCTGCTTTACTACTACCGCTTCCGCCGGTTCGCTTATTCCTGAGACTACAGCCTTGACCCGCGCAAGAACCGCCGGATACTCACGACGGACATAAAGAGGAGTACCGGAACGCACCGCCGTCCCCAGATCACCTACAAGCATTTTCAGCATATCCAGACCCGCAAATGTCACGTCCACAACATTGCCGCCAAACACCCGCTTACCTTTGCGAACCTCATCAAGTAAAGTCTCGGCAACGTGCCCCAGATCGGTTATCGGAGTGATTCCCAGAAAACTCGAAACGCCCTTGATTGTATGGAAAGCCCTGAACACTGTGGCTATGGCATCTTTATTGTTTGGATCATGTTCCAGCGTCAGAAGATTGTCATCAGCCGAGTCAAAATGCTCCTGCGCCTCATTTACAAAATCACGAGCCATCTCGGCATCACTGATGTTAATCGCAGTAACATGCTGCTGCTCCATAACCGGCGGTGCCACCGGCGCCACAGGCGCCGCGACTTCAGCGACAGCACTTGCACTGCCACTATTGGAAATTAATTTCTCTATGAATTTTGCGGGATTCTCCGGCTCAGTGCCATTCTTGCAGGAGCTTACAGCCCGCTCCAGCCAATCCTTGGCTTCGAGCAGGAGGTCCACCTGTATCTCTTTGCCGGAAAGGATGTAATCTTCTACCGCATGGCACATTTTCTCTACGGCAACAATACCCATCACACCCGCTTCGCCCTTCATCGTGTGAAGCATACGCTTGAAAGAGTTCAAACTTTCGGCATTGCCATCTTTCTCGTATCCAAGAATCGCGCCTTCCAAATCAGGAAACACCGACTCCTGCTGTTC
>CAMCYG010000127.1 GCA_945883775.1 Victivallis vadensis | reverse complement strand
TGGTGCCTTCATCGCCTTTGGGGGATGCGCTTTCAGCGGCTTCTGCTTTTCTTGTTTCTTTGATTTTGCCATAAATGTATTCCTCAATCTTCCAGGTGGGTTCTCTCTAATATCTTGTTAAGGTTGCCAATAATACCTTTTTCCTGTTTGTCGTTTAGCACAAGTATATCCTTCAATCCTTTTGCCAGATGCGGGATGTACAGCGTCATATACTGCCGCTTCCTGTCGATCTCCGCCTGATGACGGCGCTTATTCAGGAACACTGACAACTTCCTGCCGCATTCCTGAAGGCAGAAACCTATTTCCCGGATAATCTCAGGATAGTGAGCAATCGCCTCCTTGCTCTCGCTTGTAAACGGAACCCATACGCTAGCTATGTGCACCATAATGATTACCGGACCTAGCGGCAAAGAGCCTTTCGGCTGAGTCAATCCGTAATTCCGCCAGTTGACCGCATTGATAGCCTTGGTGATGGCGCAAGCGCCGCCCATATGAAGAAGAGGAACACGGTTAGCAAAGCGCATCACGCGCACCTGCTCCTCCATGGACACATCATCCACCTCGCCCGGCTTAATGTATACCATACCTGCTTCTATCTGAAACGGATTACCCCGGTAGACCATGGGTGACCGAGACACTGCGGCAATGAAATCAGGCTTGAACTGCTGACGCATACCTGCCTCTATCTGCTTCTCCCCGATAGAAGACAGACAATCCGTCTGCGGCCGCATAAGCTTTGTATCGCTGATGGCTTTGTGCAAAGCCTCGCTTTCCTGATGCGCTATCCGCGTGGGATTCGCTTTCGGATTGATATTCGCCTTGGCACATATCTCATTTGCGCTGTTCGGGCTGACCCTGGAAAAGTCCTCACACAACATGGCCCTCACTGTTTTGGCATTCGTGTCCTTGAGCATTTGCATCAGCATCCCAAGCTCAACTCCGTGCGGATGAGGCTTGATCTCGATTGGCGGATTGGGCAGTTCCTTTGTGAGGCGCGGATAAGTTATCCACAGACCAGCTTCCGACTCAGCCACAACCTGCTCCTCGTCATCAGCTTTCGCGCGCTTCTTTACCGGCGCATCAGCCTCCCCCGCCGGCTTAGGCTCTTCCTTCTTCTTAAGCTGTATCCTGTAATGCAGCTGGAGATGCGGATTCACGACAGCACATTGTTTCAGGAACTCGTCTATCGACAGCTTGCCCCTGACATAAGCCGCTTCCATATCGATGGCCACACATGTGCCATGGTTATAAACAATCTTATCTTCCCCGCCACCCTCCTTTAAGGTGGTGAATTCGGGACACCAATCCACCTGATCGTCCTTGAGTATGGCGGGTTTATTCTGACGAGTATCAATCTGAACCTCGATATAATGAGCCTGCTTACCGCCTTTTGTACGGGAAAGGATCTTCGTCGAATTGCCAGTTGTAAGCTGGCCATACATTCCAGCAGCGCTTATTCCAATTCCCTGCTGGCCTCTGGACATCCTCAGTCTATGAAATTTGGATCCATAAAGAAGTTTGGCAAAAATACTGGGGATCTGCGCCCTGACTATTCCGGGCCCGTTATCGGTAACTGACATCCGGAACCGGTTTTCTGCAGTCTGGAGTATATCCACGCTGATTTCAGGCACTATGCCTGCCTCTTCGCATGCATCAAGCGCGTTGTCTACAGCCTCCTTAACGGCTGTAAGCATGGCCTTACGTGGGCTGTCAAAACCCAGAAGATGCCTGTTTTTGAGGAAGAACTCCGATACTGATATTTCGCGTTGCTTTTTGGCAAGCGTTTCCGCCGTCTCGACTACAACTTGTTTCTTTGGCATGCGGAATAGTAGAAAATTGCGCCTGCAATTCAAGCAAAATTAATTCCGGATTAATAACCTGAAAAACAAGAAATACATTCTCGCGCAAAGCCGCCAAGGCGCAAAGAAAGACTCAATAGATAATTAAAGTCCGAGTTCTGGATTCTGAATACTGAATTCTGTCTTCAGTCTTACTTCGATTTTCTGAGCCACATGTCATACATGTTGAGCAGGAAGAGAAGAAGAAATGTGCAGGCAAGCACCGTACCTGCACCCCACAGGACATATGCAAAACTTGCCGACAAGTAGGGAATCAGATACATGCTAGCTATATCCAAAGTGATAAACATGAACGGAACCACGGCAAAGAAACCCTTCAGCTTGTCAGAGAAACTGGTGAGCATAAACAGCGAGATAGGCACCAGAAAGCAGAAAAAGAGATAGAACGGCAGATACTCAACCGCATGGGTAGTCACTTCGACATACTCCATGGAGCCATATGCCTTCATAATCATTGCCGGCTTCATCTGCGTCTCGATGAATATTCTGGCAAGCAGCACGAGATAGACCAGCCCGACCATGCACGACAGGGCAGACGCAAACATCTTTACAGGCACCGACGCATTGGTAATTCTTAAATCTTTCATATCAATTCACATCTCCTTGCTGTTTTGCCACTCGCATCATAACGTGTGACATAAAGTCATTTAAAAAGAAAGAAAAGTACTCATAGACATGGCATTAATCAATTAAAATCTTGCATCGCGTAGCGAGGACTCAGCATCCGGTTCGCAGCTTTATAGCCTCAGCCAGCTTTGGGCCAATCCCACTTACCGCCGCTATTTCATCAATAGAAGCTCGACTCACCGCACCAACAGAACCGAACTTTTCCAGGAGCGCCTGCTTCTTGGCGCTTCCGACGCCAGGCACTTCATCGAGAACCGATTCCCTCATCTTGCGGCTTCTCAATTCCTGATGATAGGCATTGGCAAATCGATGGGCCTCGTCGCGCAGCCTCTGCAGTATCATCAAAGCCGGCGAGCCCTGGCCCAGCCTGATCGGCTTATCATCACCAGGCAAATAGAGCTCCTCATACCGTTTTGCCAGTCCGGCAACGGCCAGACCGTCGAGGCCCAACTGCCTCAATTCCGCTTTAGCGGCATTCACTTGCGCCAGACCGCCATCGACAAGGACCAGGTCCGGAAGCACCTTTCCCTCGGAAAGCAGCCTGCTGTAACGCCGGCGAACCACCTCCGCCATGCTGGCAACATCGTTTGAACCCTCGACAGTCTTTATACGGAACCGCCGACATCTCTGACCCCGTGAAACCCCATCAACCGAACACACCATACTGGCAACAGACATCGTTCCCGAAATATTGGAGATATCAAAAGCCTCTATGACACGCGGCAGCTTTTCCATCCCCAGTGCCTTCTGCAGTTCCTGACGGGATGCCAGCTTATCCGTCTGCGCCGAGACAGTTTTATATTTACTGCTGAGATGCATCTTCCCAGTACGTGTGAGGATCATCAATACGTCCCGCAGATATGCGGCTTTCTCGAACTGCATCTCACCCGCAACAGCGGTCATTTCCTCTGTTATAGCCTTAATATATTCCGGCCGTTCACCCTTGAGAAACGCGCAAGCTTCCTGGAATCTGGCGTTATACTCCTCCCTCTTCACACGGCCCATGCACGGCGCTGAACAGAATCTGACAATATCATTTATGCAGTGTTTATAGGTCACAGCATCGGGCAGAAGCGGCGTGCACTTTCTGATCCCGAACTTCCTTTCTGCATAATCGACCGCCCTTTTAAGCGCATGCGAACTCATGAACGGTCCGATATACACCGCTCCATCGTCACGCGCGAACCGGCAGAACATAAACCTTGGATAAGGCAAGTTGACTTCCGCCCTGACCAGCAGAAAGCGCTTATCGTCTTTGAGCAGGATGTTATAGTACGGCTTGTAGTCTTTGATCATCTTGCTCTCTGTCAGCACCGCTTCGGCTTCGTTGCGGACAACGATAAAATCGACATCATCGATACTATTGACCATTCCGCGGAGTTTTGGATCACCACGCACAAATGACGACGACCGGAAATAAGACTGCACTCTTTTGCGCAAAGAAACCGCCTTGCCGACATATATGATCTGACCTTTGACGTCCCGCATCATGTAACAGCCAGGTTTATCGGGCAGAGCACGTATCTTAGACTTTATCTTATCGTTCACGAAACGGATAATACCGCGCCTGACGGCGGCATTAAAGCAGAAATGCGAGGCGAGCCTGACAAATCCAGGATATAGCTTCAGCGCGCACAGAATGCTGCGGCATTAAACTCTGCACCCACTTATGATAGTTACTGTTATAGATGCAACGGGACAAACCATGAATAGTGCTGGTTTCTTACCTGCATGAGTATCCTTTTGCCATTTTTCAGCGATTTTATAACCTGATTGAACTCTTGGGAATTCCTGACAGCAGTACGATTCACGCTGACAACAACCAATCCTTCTTCTAGCCCAGCCTCAGCGGCCGGGCTATCCGGATCTACACCATCTATTACTACACCCTCCGAATCTCCATAATTTAATTGCCTGGCAATCTCAGGAGTGAGGTCACGCACCGAAAATCCGATCCTATCCATATTGCGCGATCCGCCGGCAAGAGGCGCAGACGCGTCAGGGTAAGCCCCTATTACAACGTCTATCTTTCTTTCCTTGCCTTCCCGCATGACACTGAATTGCGCCTTGACACCTGGCTGCAGGACCGCAATGGTGTTGCGAAAGGTCGACAAACTATCCATTTCCCTGCCATTGATATTCACCACCACATCACCCGCGACCAGCCCCGCTGCACTTGCCGGGGATTCATTTGATACCTCTGTTATGACAACGCCAACCGGTTTCTTGAGCATATGCGACTCAGCCAGTACCTTTGTCATCTCTTGAGGATCCAGCTGTACCCCAATGTAACCCCTGACCACTTTACCGCTTTTTATAAGCTGGTCCTTGATGACCTTAGCCATATTTATTGGAACAGCCAGACCTATCCCGGCATAACTGCCAGTCTGGCTGATGATCGCACTGTTTATTCCTATTGCCTTACCCTCTATATTCAAAAGCGGACCTCCGGAATTGCCCTGGTTGATGGCAGCATCGGTCTGGATAAAATCTTCATATTCGGCAATCCCAAGATTGTTCCGGCCTTTAGCGCTGACAACGCCGACCGTCAGCGTATGCGACAGACCCATCGGATTACCTATGGCAATGACCCATTCACCTATCTCAAGAGCCGTAGAATCGCCCAGCTCTATGAAAGGAAAGTTCTGGCCTTCTATCTTTATCACCGCAATATCCGACTTGACGTCGGAGCCTATTCGTTTAGCGTCATACTCTCTTCCGTCATTCAGCTTGACTCTTATCGAATCGGCATCTCCGACGATATGATGATTGGTCAGAATATAGCCGTCTTTCGAAATGATGAAACCAGAGCCAACGCCGGACATCTCATATGGGACGATACGATATGAATCATAATTCCTCTTTCCGAATAATCCGCCGAAAGGATCGTCCGCGTTAGGGCCCCAGCCATAACGCCTGGCAACGCCTACTACTGTTTTCACCTCAACATAGACCACCGCAGGCATAGTCCTCTTGGCAATGGACACAAAGGCTTTCGATGTCTTTCCAAGCATATTAACTTCGTCTGAGCCCTTGTCCTCGGCAAACGCAAAAAACGCGCCACCGAACATCATCAAACCGACCACTAAAGTTGCACACACTTTTCTCATATAAGCTCCTCTGTAAAGATGCCTTATGTCTTCGCCCTGTTCTGCTCCGTCATCTCGTCAAGCCTTCTTGTCAGGGTCGATATCTGTATCTGCAGTCCAAGCAGAATAACCAGCAGGAATATGATTCCCAATGTGGAAACGCCTATGATCAGATAAGTATCCGTTACCCCTCCTTAATAATAAAGGCATTGTATTCAATCGGCCGTATACAATCAAATTTCATTTTTTGCAAATATCTCGACAAGCTGATACTCTGCCGTGGTTTTAAAGGAGGAAGACATCAGCACAATTTCAGCCACAGCAGACAGGAACGACATGTCGTTCTGCAGTTACTGGTCCATATTAATCATGGCCATTCCCATGATTCTGGCCATGACGGGCCAGACATTGATGCATTTCCTCGACGGAATCTTTCTAGCCCGCTATTCGAACGAGGCAATAGCCGCCGCAGGCCCTGCCGGAATGACCAGCTGGCTGCTCATCAGCCTGTTCAACGGGGCAGCAGGCTTCACATCCACTTTCGTTGCCCAGTACAAGGGAGCAGGCAGGACTGACCATATCGGCTCATCCGTATGGCAGGGAATCTATTTCGGAATAATAACAGGCGCCGTTATAGCGCTGTTCGGGACTTTCTTCGGCTACAAGATATTCGAACTGGCACGGCATGATCCGGCTATTGTCCCGCTTGAATCGACATTCTTCATAATAAACTGCTGGTCCGCACCACTTTCAATAATAAGCAGTGCCGTCTCGGGCTTCTTCTCAGGGCGCGGAGACATGAAACGACTGATGGCCATACAAGTACTCGGCCAGGCCGTCAATGGCGTCCTGGCGTATGGAATGATATTCGGCAGATTCGGTTTCAGCGAAGGCGGTATAGCAGGAGCCGCAACCGCCTCACTCATAGCGCAGGGATTTGTCTGTTTAACTCTGCTTGCCGCCATGTTCCATGCCGACAGGCAAGGAAAGTTCGGAGTATGGGCCGGCCGCCGCTTCAACCATGAACTTTTCGTTCGCTTCTTCCGGTTCGGCCTGCCAAATGGATTCAGGTTCTTTTTCGAAATGCTGGCGTGGACCGTATTCCTGCTCTTCGTCGGCAGGATAGGCGAAATGGATATCGCCGCGACCAACATCGC
>CAMCYG010000126.1 GCA_945883775.1 Victivallis vadensis | reverse complement strand
CATGTAAAGAAGTCATGATCACTGCACCTGCAATAATACTCCTGTATGACTATACATTCTCCGGCGATTCATTCCGCATAATGTGGCAGAAGAGGAAATATTATTATCTTTGCCTGATATTGCTGACAGCCGGCTTACTGCTGTTATGGCTTGGCACCTTATCCAGAACATGGAACCTTGGGATGGTCGTCACCACCACCACATCCGGCAACAATTATCTTATAAACCAGTCCGATGTGATTTGTAAATACATCGCAAAAGCAATATATCCAGCAGGCCTTAGATTTGTATCTAATCCTGAGATTATGCCAATCACGGCCCTACTGCCGAGCTTGCTGACGATCACCTCACTGCTGTTATCATCCATCGTTCTCGCCATGAAGAGACATCCTGCAGGTTTTGCAATGTTCTCATTCTTTATCCTACTTGCACCAACATCCAGCTTTATCCCCCTGCCTGATCTTTACGCTGAACAGCGTATGTATCTACCGCTGGCCTTGATTATCAGCACCGTCATTGCCACTGCGTTCCATTTCGCAGCGCCTTATTATAAATATAAAATCGTCCTGATATCGCTTATTGCATTCGCAACAATAACACTGGCCGTAACAACACACATCAGGAACCATGATTATTATACTGAATTGACATTATGGGAATCGGTCACAAAGGTAGAACCTTTGAACGCAAGAGCGCACCTTGGCATAGGAACCGCATATTACGGCATGAAGCGACCATGCGAGGCTGAGGCTTCTTTCAAGAACGTGTTAATCATTTTGAAAAACAAAGACAATGCTACCAAATCAGGTCAGCGCACAGAATATATATCTGCACTGAACAACCTTGGGACAATCGAGTTCAGCAGAGGCAGATACGAGGACGCAGCCAAATATTTCAAGGAAGCAATTCATATAGCGCCTCTATACAAAGACGCCGTGCGCAATCTGACAGTCTGTGAAGAAACGGCCAAAAGAAATCAGCACAAGACTGAACATTAACTGCAGATAAACGCCGATGAACACAGATATTCGCCGGAGGCGGACAACAAAGTCATTTTTTATCTGTCTGCGTTAATCCTGGGCATCGAGCGCGGGAGCGCGGGCGGTTACCCTTTACTGCATATTGTGTTTTTATAGCGGTTCCTGGAGGTTAAGGCTCAATCGGCAATAAATAGGGCTGTTTGTTTTTGTAAAGCTTTATCTTGGCCTCAATATCCGCGATAGCCTCTGCATCGGACACAAGGCCAGCAAAGAACGCTGTATCGCCGCCTTCTATCACACGCCGTCGCTCTCTCAAGATAGCCAAAGCTGATTCCGCATTTGAGACAGCCAGCTGATAATCTCCATTTGCTGCATGAGCTGCCGCCAACACATCAAATGATTTTACACTGGGCTCGACCACACTTCGCATGACCATCCTGGTGCGATCAATCGCTTCGCCCGGACTCCTGAGAGACTCTTGCGGACAAGCGGACAAGAGCATAGAAAGCTCCAGATTTATTGCCAGATTATTCTTGTCACTTCTCAGCCCCCAGCGATACTGACTTATAGCCTCGGCATATCTGCCTTGCGAAGTAAGGAGATAACCATAAAATGCCCTTGCCGGCACATGCAGAGGGTCCTCAGTCAGAACAATTCCAGTCTCACGCTCGGCACCGGCCTCATCCTTATTGAAATACAGCGCAACGGCATAATCCTGTCTCACCATCACTGACTCCGGCACAAGGCTAACGGCATAAGAAAGATTAGATACCGCTGAGGGTATTCGCTCCATACATAGCTGAGCCATCCCCAATTTGTTATACGCTGTCGCCAGGTAATCGTCCGACATTACCACCCTCATTATGCCTGATTTGTTGGTCGCCCTGTAATTCATGATTGTATCTATCGACCGCATGCAAATCAATTCTGCCGCACTAAACTGTTTCGCTTTTATGTATGCAATAGCCAGATTATTCATCGCCCTGACATTTGATGGCGCAGTTTTCAGCACATTCTCCCACACTGCCACCTCTGTCCTGTACACCTCATTGCGATCATAGGTTGCAATAGAAAGTAGTATTACAGCACCACATGCCATACAGCAATAAAGCATAACTCTGGCACGAATATCTTTGACCATAACAGACAACGCCCACCAGGTACCTGGCACGACCAGAGCCACAACACAAGTCAATGGCAGGTACATCCTATGCTCAAACATCATATCACCTAGTGGCACAATACTTGATGTCGGAGCCAGTATCATGAAGAAACACAGCACTAGCAAACCATAAGACTTACGCGTAATTATCCCGACGAGCCCTACCCCAAACAGTCCCCCTATAAATATGGCATGACGCCAGCATTCAGTGAAAGACGCAACGGCAGATCTATTATAATCCAGACACTGCCCCGCCGGCCAGAAGGTTAGCCTCAGGTAATGAGTAATCACCTGCAGCTGCGTATAAAGATAGTTCCAGCTCGTGTATTCCGTAAAAGTAGCAGAGCTGGTGATATTCCGCCTGGACACGGAAGCAATGAACATCACAACAAACACCCCAAGTGTAGCGATATATGCCGCATGCATTTTCCAGCGGCAGGTCAGGATTCCTCGAACAGAACCAGTTACAAGAACATAATCCAGGAGAATAATAACAAACGGTAATGACACAGCCACCTCCTTTGTCAACATGGTCAACATTGAAGCGGCAAGACATAACCTATACCATAAAAGTGGCCTGGCAGAGACGCATCCTTTTATAAATAACGACAACGACAGAAGATACATCATCCCCATTAAAGACTCGTATCTCTGACATATGTACGTAACGGCACCAGTATTAAGAGGATGGACCAACCAGATAGCAGCAGCGAAGAAAGCCAGCATGATCCGCAACCATCTTCTGCTCCACGCAATAAACACAGGCAAACAGAACAAGTAATATAGGCAGTAATAAAAGAAAACTCCGGCTAGCGCATGAATTAGGAGATTAACAAGGTGGTATCCGGCTAAATTTAGTCCGTCAGCCAAGTAATTGAGCCGGAAAGTAAGATCCACAAAGTATCGCGTCGAGATGCTTTCTGTAAAAAGCCTTCCGTTATCAGGATTGTATTGGACAGCTACAATATCGTCAAATATGAATGGTGACTGGAATGTGTTTGAATAGGGCAAATACACAAGCGCAACAAGCAAAAACGGCATGATGTGTTCGAATTCTAATCTTTTAATTCTGTCCCATATCCTCTGTTTAGTACTCATTGACCACCGACATCTTTCACGACAGCCTGATTTCTCAGATTCACCATCGCCTCATATTTTAAAACAGCATTAGGTTCCCAGGGCATGACTTTCAGCGCCTTTCCAATACGGTATATAGCCGAATCAAGATCCTTTCTCAAGGAATACTCCATAACCCCCATATTAACATTGGCACGAAAATATTCATATTCAAAAGAATCTTTAACAGCTGGTGGCGCAAGCGTTTGCTCGCCAGCGTCCAGCTTCATGCGCAATACGGATGGTATGGCATGCAAAACCCTTTCGTATTCCTCCATGGCCGCCTTGTATCGCCCAGACTGAGACAGACTAATAGCAAGGTCATTCCGCGCTCTGAGGTTACCTGGCCGTCTGTCAACAACATCCCGCCACATCGACTCTTCTGAGTGATACACAATATTACGGGAATATGTCATCAAACCCAGTGCCAAGCATAACCCCAACATCAATACAGAGAAGACGGCACCACCATGCGGATTAGCCGCCGTAACATGCTTGATGCCGGCAGCAACAAGAACAACGGCACAAGCAAGCGGCAGATACATCCTGTGCTCAACGATAACGTCCGGCAAGGGTATCAATACCGATGTGGGCGCCAGCAAAAGGAAGAACGCAGCGCCCAGAAAACCGGCTGTCCGCTTCCTTGCAAGAAGTAATAATGCCGACACCAAGAGGAATCCTGCCATTAATAAATGAGGCATGAGCATGCCCGCCGTAGCCGCTATGTGACCGTAATCGAAACACAGCTCCGCCGGATACAACACTGCTTTTAAATATACCATGACCGTCATTGACTGGTGCATGAGATACTCTGCCCGCCCCATCGTCGAAGCCACGCATAGCCCCATTTCAACGGTCCTTGCAACAGTGCCCAGCCACAACACAACGACAACCAGATCAATCAGGAACAGCGCAATATAATAGGCCTTCCGCTCCGACCAGATATCTCGCCAACCCCTGCCGGAATAAACATAATCATAAGCAAGTATAACAAGAGGCGCACTGACCATCACCTCTTTACAGAAAGCGCCGAGCAGGCAGGAAGCTAGCGACAGGTTATAATATAAACGCTTGTCAGGACCTGAACTAAGCGCGCGAGCAAAGAAATAAAGGCTGGCAAGAATAAACATCCCCATCATTGACTCATACCGCTGGCAGATATAGGTCACCGCTTGCGTGGTCATCGGATGCACCCCCCAAGCCACCGCGCAAAACGATGAAAAGAGCAGAGCATCCAGATCATCCGCATCACGACCGCACAGAATAATAGTACGGCGCACCAGCCCAAACAGAAAAAGAGCAGCAGAAATATGAATGATAATATTGATTAGATGAAAGTCAGCCGCGGTTATCAGCCCACATTCAGACTGAAGCCTGAACGTGAGATTAACCAACATTCTGGTATCTACCGGAATGCTTTTTTCTCCTATTATCGATGGATTATTGACTATCGCCGTGTAGTCATCAAAAAGAAAAACTCCATTCAGACTGCTGACATATGAGGCGCTTACTGCCAGCATTATAGCCAAAATGATTATCACTGGTCTGACTTTTAACATGCGGTTGATATTATATAAAGACCTGCTCCACCACAAACAGAATTGATATTCATAACATCCGGTTTACATGCCCGACCCCATATGCTATCGTATAACGAATCAATCAATGAAGAATTCATTATCCATTATAGTGCTCATTCCATGCTTCAACGAGCAGGGAAGAATAGGCAAAGTCATCGAGTCGGCCAGAAGCAGCATGCCCGATTGTGATATTGCAGTGATCAACGATGCTTCAACAGACAATACAGCCATTGAAGCAGCCGACAAAGGCGCCACTGTGCTTTCGCATTGCTGTAATCTTGGATACGGCGCAGCGCTCGAAACTGGATATCAATATGCTGTGCGACATTCATACGACATCGCCCTGCAGATGGACGGCGACGGGCAGCACCAGGCAGATCAGCTAAAAAATATTCTGGCTCCGGTAGCCAAGGGCGAAGCAGACTTAACCATCGGATCCCGCTATGACGACAAAGGAATCCCATCTTTACATATGCCGCTAGTCCGCAGGCTCGGACACCGTCTATTTTCAATTCTGCTGGGCATACTCACCGGAATGCGGTTTAACGACCCGACTTCAGGCTTCCAATGCCTCAACCGCAGAGCGCTTAAGCTCTTCTCCTTTGGCGCATTCCCATGCGATTATCCTGACAGCGACGTCATATTGATGGCTCAGCGCTGCGGGCTAAGAATCGAAGAGATCAATGTTCAGATGAAGGAACGACAAGGCGGCATCTCCATGCATTCCGGACTGAAGCCTTTCTACTACGGAATAAAGATGTTCCTGTCCATATTCATCGTACTCTTAAACCGTAACAAGTGGCGAGCATGGCGAGAAAACCTGCAGAAAGACTGATATGTATCTTAACGAACAACAGCTGTATGCATCAATAGGCTTTGCGCTGGCACTACTACTCCTGATTTTACGACTGGTACAGAACGGTCGCCTTGACATAGCCTATTCCTGGCTATGGCTCACCATCGGCGCCAGCACAATCATCGTTGCCATCAGATACGATATAATCTCAGAAATATCAGCCGCCATTGGATCTCTGACAAACACGACAACGGTCTTCATACTGGGATTCTTTGTCGTACTGCTAATGTGTCTTCAGTTCTCTCTCGTAATATCAGCCCATCGCCGGCAGATTAAGAAGCTAACGCAGGAAATGGCTATAATGCAGGCGGAGATCGATAAGGCCTCCAAACAGACAGATCAGAAATCCGGCAGTTGAAAGCAAAGATGACCACCCGACTCGTCCTAACATCAGCGCCCGTAAGCCTTGAGGCAAGATACGGTAGGCTCATAGGCGCCGCAAGCACCCAACCGTCCTTCGGCCTTGTCTGCCTTGGATCCGTCGCTCGTAAGGCTGGAGCGGATGTTACTGTCATAGAGGCCTCGGCTTTCGATCTCGGCGTTGACGAGACTTTCAGGCAGATTGCCGCCATCCGACCCAACATCGTCGGCATCTCTTCTACGACAATCGGCATAACCAGCTCTGGCCTCCTGGCAGAGAGGATAAAGAAAGAACTGCCAGCAACTTTAACCATCATAGGCGGCTGCCATGCAACCGCTTTGCCGGAGGAGACTCTGGCGGAGTTCAGCGGCTTCGATATAGCTGTGTTTGGCGAGGGCGAACAGACTCTCACCGACATCATAACAAGATACGAACTGAACACGAATGCCCTGTCAGACATTCCAGGCACTGTGACAAGAAGCGGCAGTGGCGTCGATCGTGCAGCCGGACGCGACATGATCAGCAACCTTGATGATCTTCCTATGCCAGATTGGTCTCTCCTGCCAGGCTTTCCATCCGCTTACAGGCCGTCCCCCGCCCGCATTAAACGGATGCCATGCGCATCAGTCGTGCTCACCCGAGGTTGCCCCAACGCATGCACTTTCTGCGACAGATCCGTGTTCGGTCGCCAATGCAGGTCATACACTCCTGCCTA
>CAMCYG010000125.1 GCA_945883775.1 Victivallis vadensis | reverse complement strand
AGCGGCTCAACATTCCTGGTATGACGGTAAAGATAAACAAGATCTATCACACTGCTCCATGACTCACCCGGGATCCCAAGTCCATTCCGCCGGAAAGTGAACCACACCTCCCCATACTTTACCGGAGCCAGAAACAAAGCGGGGTCTTTCGGATCAATTCTTTTGAGAGCGTTATACGCTATCCAGGCCAGGTCGGGCCTGTTTAAACGGAAGGAATCACCTATGCAGGATGCCAGCCGGTCCGCATCAAGCTTATCTATGTTGGCGATCAGATCCTTCTCAAACATAGCCGTCCACTCACCTTCCGGGAAAGCAGACGCCATTTGATAGATACTGCTCAGCAATCTAGGCTCATATGGCCAGTTGGCAAGCGCGCCCCGCAACACTTCAGAGGCATTAAAGTCTTTGCCCAACTTCATATTCGCATGCAGAGCTATGAGCGCAGGTTCAACTTTAGTATAGGGAATCTTTATATCGTCGCACTCGACTATCGCGCGCCACTGGCCATGCGCCGCAAGATAAACGAACAGAGCACGCACACGGCCAATAAGCTGTATTGACCGTGAGGCGGTTCTAACATACTTCACCACGTCGGCAGGCCTATTCTGTAACGCCGAGTACTCTGCCATGATAATGGCCACACCTGGCTGATTCTGATCCTCGCTGGGAAGATCTCTTACAATCGCTACTGCTTCTTCGGATCTTCCTACACCCATAAGCGACCAACTCTTCATTATCTTCTCGTAGGTCGACAGGGAATCGTCGATTTTCTTCAGCTTTTCCAGAGCCTCCGCATATTTGCCGCTCATCGTCAGGATCTTGATCTGCTTCGACATCATTTCGCGATTACCGGGGGTCATCTGCAGTGCCTGGCCGGCAGCCCGCTCCGCGGCAGCAAGATCCCTCTCACGCAGGCCATCTATCACTTCGCTTATCATCGCAACTTTGTGCTCAGGTCTATTTTTGTATACGGCCCCTGCTATCACCAAACCAAGCGCAGCAACCGCCAGCGCTATCCAGAACCAGCGCACAAAATAATACCAGAAACGCGGCAGTACGCTCGCCTGTTCAGGCCCCTCCACCTCACCCTTTTCTATCGCTACCCGCTTGGTATGCCACTTGTTCCACCATACTGTAAACACAGACATCTCCGCTATAACCAACGCAATTACGGCCAGTAGCAGGATACCGGTAGTATCGTGGAGGAAAGAAATGCTCCATTCCGGCGGCATCCGTTCCGACCAATAGACCATGAAGGCAAGCCGTAATATGTTGGCGGCAAGCACCTGAACAAGTCCCAGAAAAGAAAAGATGAAGATATGGAAAGCAGACAGCCGCAGCAGGATACCGGCACCTATCGACCCCAACAGAACCGTCACAGCAGTCCGCATCCCACTGCAAGCTTCAGGGACCTCAAACACACGCCCACCGGTATGGAGCATAAACCCATCCGCCCAAACCCTGACATTCAGGCAATGCATCAGGTACTCCGAGCCGCGCACCGAAAGATCCTGCATTACCAACTGTATATTCTCATAGATGCCGCCGGGAATCGGCTTGATCATGTAAATGACAACCATGGCAAGTGTCGCATCGGTGGCATATTCCTTCGGCAGCGCCCAGCGCAGACAGGCCAGAACGGTAAGTATTATTCCCAGCCACTCCAATTGATGCAAGGGAACGATGATGCCGATCACTGTAAAGATCGTACCTGCAACAGCCAAGTACACCGAATATGTAGGGGCCGCGGCAACGTCATCCGAGGGTTTCCCGCGAATGAAAATGAGAAAGGCAAAAACCAAACTTATTATTGCACGCATCCGTCCGTCATTGGAGGACAGAGCAGAATAATTCATGATGATCCAGCCCGCGAGAAACGAGCAGGCCAGCACAATTACTAATTTACGTATTGTTTTCATCTCAGCCTAAAACTCATGGCGATAAGTGAATGTTGCGGCAAGAATATCCCTTGAATAAGACATCTCATCAACAGTGCTTATCCTCTCTATATGCTCGTAATATGTGTCGAAGTATATCTCTTTTGTAAAAGCAAAGCCAGTCCCGATCTTCGTGCGCCATGTGTCATAGTCTTCCGAATATTGGGCCGGAATAGCCTCACCCTGGACATCTGCGGTATAATCGTTGTTCTGCCTGATGGTGTACTCCGTAAGCAGACTGAGCATAACGATACGCGACAGTGGAAATCGATAATCCGCTCCGGTTACCCAGTCGATATAAGTACCGAGGTCACTGATGCTCGGCAGTACGTTCTGATACCTCGTAAACAGTGATCCGCTGTCATAATCATCCTTATACATCAACCTGTATTCAGCAAATTCGGTTATATCATATGAGCTGGTGAAGCCGACTTCTGCACTGCGCCCCGCGGAAATAAGATGAGACAGCCGTTTGGCCAGCTTCGTATCAACAGACAATACGCCTACTGTCCCACTGATATCCTCATTGCCATACGCCATGTTGGCATCAGTCGCGGCCCCCACGAAATAACCAGCTTCAGCGGACACAACGGAAACATCCGTCGCCTTCCAGGTCGAAAATCCTGTCAACTGCGCAGACTTGGCATCGGGCCTATTGGTCACGGACGTGTACGAATCTTGTGTAAAAGCAGACTTCACTCCCGAAACCAGGTCTTTCGAAAACCTGTGCTCGTAGCCCAGATCTTCCATATAGCTGGTACGATCCTGCTCTTCAAATCCGTCTTCCATGGACAGTATATCTTCCCTGCTCAACTGTGCCGCAATATTATCATTACGTGCCATCAGCCAATCCAGCGACAATGAAAAGTTATTATCGAAATGCTTGTATTGCTGTCCGCCGTATTTATCAGTCAACCCGCGAATATCTACATAGTCGGTCTTATAGACAGCCCGCTCGACCACACGACCTTTAACAAAGTCCGTTAACTCGAACTCTGAAGACAGATTGCCATAGATTCCCTCATCGGAAAGATCGAAGGTAAACGCATCCGCCTGTGTCCCCATGGGGTAGTATTCGTAACTGGCATTGAGGGACAGGTCCAGATCGCAGGTCTTGGTCACAAGCAGATAATTGCGCATATTGATAGTTGAAATAAGCGGGAAGTCAGAGCCGTCAGCCTGTATTTCGCCCATGCCGTTGTCGTACACAAAGTCAATATCCGCGCCGGAAGTCTTCACATATCTATAGCCGGCAGACTGGGAGAATGTGAGCATGGAATATAACGGCCCTATCCGTAAGGTTGCGTATTCAGGGACTTTAATCTCCCTATGGTTTTCAAAAGTAAGACTTTGTGCTTGAGCACCGGTGACGGTCAGAAATGACACACCCAATAGCGCAAATGCTGTTCGCAATAAAACTGACCCGTGTTTTTTCATATTACGACACCAGTTATCACTATTTCTTTAAAAGAATATCAAGCTTCGTTCCCGCCTGACCGTACCCGTCAACCGTTCGGAAAAGCTGGTATTTCGAAAGCAATGTCTTCCAAAGCAAAGACACATCCCTGCTTTCCAGCGGCATTATCGCTGGAGCCTTGACGGCAAATCCATAGCCGCTGACAGCGGCGACTGTAGCGGGTGAGTTCAGGATAGTATCGACCATCATCTCACGGTTCAGCACATGGCATTGCACCGCGCGACTGGTCGGCCAGTCAGGATAGTAGCAGAATGGCCCCATCTCCATACCGTGCGGGACCTTCATACCGGATTCGACGGCAAGATAAGTATCCTGCGTAAACAGCTCCCTGCTTTCCTGCGCCAGGGACCTTGTCATCACGGCTGCCTTATGCAGATTTACAAGGGATGATTCCTTCTTTATCGGCCACCATATCCTGTCGCGCTCACCTACAAACCATTTTTCATTCACAGGAGATGAGAAGGAGGCGAGTATACAGATAATGATGGTCATCGAAAGCAGCAGAGACTGCCGGTACGGCATGGCATAGCCTTCAAGCACTTTCATCGAATACACTGCCAGCGCCACGGCAAAGACAGGATAAATCATCGCCTGATAATCGTCATACGGGAACGGGGCCGCAAAATGTATCACCGTCACCGCCAGGATAGAATACCACAGACCGCGGGTAACCGTCCGCGTGAACATCAGCTCACATTTTGGTATTATGCTGGACGAAAGCGGAGTGCATTTGTCCATTATGAAGATGACCGTGAGCAACCCGATGCCGGCAAAGTACGCCTGAACCGTACGCGAAATAAAGCCCGCCTTGTATGCCAGAACCTGAGCCAGCCCGCCGACCGACCTCGCCGAATGATACTCGAACATACCGAAACGAAATGCGTCCGGAGCCAGGAACCAGAACGGAAACAGGAAGACAGCCAGACCGGTCAGGGCCCCAACAGCAAACAGGATATAGTACGCATGAGCCCTGGCCTTCTTCATCTGAAGCGACTCCGTCAGCAACAGCAGGAATATAATCGGGATGATGACCCCTGCAGATATCCGCGTAGCCGCAGCCATCGCAAAGAACAAACCGGCCGCAAAAAGCCGCAGCCCGACCCAGGTTCCAGATCTTATGGAAAGCATCAGAAATCCCGCCGCAATAAGCGAACCGGCCAGCGCATATGTCTTAACTATAGTAAAGAAATAGCTCTGATAGACGTTAACTGCCGCAAGCGTGAATGCCATTAGCGCACATGACCCGGCGCTGGATTTAGGGGCATGCCGGTATGCCAGCACTGCAACGATAACGAAACAGAACATCCCCAGCATCGCAGTATACAGGCGCCCGCCGGCAACACCCATCGCGTTCACCAGCGGCTGGCCCAGAGAATATACAATAGCCATGACCGGACCCTGCGTACTTGCGAAATCCACGAACGGCAGCTTTCCTTCGCTCACCAGACGGGCTGAATATAAATACCAGCCCTCGTCCTGATTGAGGGCACCCAGATACAGATTAGCCACACACAACGTCAACGCCACCATTATGACCGCAAGCCAGCCGGCGCCCAGCACTCTACTGTCAGGCGCAGCTATATGATGAAATTGTGCTTGTTCAGACATTATTTAGATCCGGGATGCCGCATAGGAACTTTCTTGGCGCACAGGGGACATTTCGACGGTTCATAAGCCACCGGCTCCATCTCCAGCAGACTGAACATGGGGTACTTGAACTTGGCCTTGCCGCCACTCCTGTCCACAAGCACGGCAATCGCAATAACCTTCCCGCCGGCCTTTTCCACGATATCGAGCACCTCCTGTACACGTCCGCCACGGGTAACTACATCTTCAGCGACAACATACTTCCTGCCTTTTTCTATATTGAAACGGTGCATGAGCAACTTGCCTTCGCTCTTTTCGGCGAATATGGACATGGTCTTCAGCGCCTTGGCAACCTCATGTCCTACAAGTATGCCGCCCATGGCCGGAGAAATCACGGCATCGGGAGCCATCTTCGCGCCCATCTTCTTCTTCATTTTCTTCACCAACTCCACACACAGCTTCTGGGCGACAACGGGATAGCGCAGGACATTCGCGCACTGGAAATACCTGTCGCTATGAAGGCCCGACCTCAGCTCAAAGTGGCCATCAAGCAAAGCATCTGCCTTGCGCATGATTTTCAATATACCTGCATTGTCCATAAGAAGCTCCCGATTATAAGTTAATAAAATAAACAACCGACCACTGCCATTCTGAACCGTCGAAAACGAGATAATACTTGCTTCATATGTCAGATTACAAGGTCAAATCACCGCGTATCAGCCGCTATAACAGCAGACAATATCGAGATACTCGTCGCGGGAGATCTCCTCCGCCCCCAAGCTT
The DNA here is from genome assembly GCA_945883775.1 of Victivallis vadensis. Lineage (GTDB taxonomy): Bacteria > Verrucomicrobiota > Kiritimatiellia > UBA8416 > CAMCYG01 > CAMCYG01. The sequence goes on along the minus strand of CAMCYG010000125.1, from coordinate 1,084 downwards.
CGCAGATGCTCAGTCACAACCTGGCAGTCTATGACCTTGCAGCCAACCGCCTGAAGATGCCGAACAAGAAAAACAAGCCCTACTTTGCTGGCATTTGAGACCTTGGCAAACATAGACTCGCCGCTGAAAATACACCCGTACTTAACTCCATACAAGCCGCCCACCAATTCCCCCTTCTCCCACACTTCTACAGACCAGGCATGTCCTTTTTCATTTAGACGGCAATATGCATCGATCATTTCGGACGTGATCCAGGTGTCTGATTCACCGCGTCTTTTAGCTGACCCGCAGTTCGACATCACTGTTCTGAAATCCCGATTGAGAGTCACCTCGAACCTTCCTGACCTGATTACGCGCTCCAGGCTCTTAGACACTTTGAGCTTCTCCGGATAAAGCACAAAACGCGGATCAGGCGACCACCAAAGGATAGGCTCTCCTTCCGAATACCACGGAAATATCCCGGACTTGTAAGCCAGCATAAGCCGTTTCACACTGAGATCGCCACCAACAGCTAAAAGACCTTCAGGTTCCGCAAGCGAGGCCGGCGGGAAAGTTAATTCTTTACGAAGTTTGAATATCACTGATCCTCCTACCGACACTTGAGGATAATCATGGTCTACGTTAAGACAAGGCCGGACTAAGTAATCAGGCTTCTAAGCACGTTTAGCACTGATTTCTTTCTGTTCAACAGCACCGCCTTCACGGCCTGCGCTTTAAGTCCAAGCACTTTGCCCATCAACAGGGAATCGATATCCAGCCTGCAGATCAGAACTCTACCGCCCTGCTTGTCCTGCAGGAACTCCAACTGACGGTAGAAACGAGGAGAGCCGTCATTTGTCACAAGCAGAAGCCGCGACACACGATCGCTCAGGATATCAGCGTTTCGCAATCCCTTTAGCTCATTAGCCAGAGACTCCTCTATGGCCTCAAATCCGAATATCAATTCACCAACTGCTTTCGCGATGAATATATGCTTACGCAATCCGGGGGTTAATCGCAGTACTGGCATGCTGGCCTTCGAGCCCGCGCAAAGCTCGACGACTTCTTGCTTTAAACTCGCCAGAACGGCCGGCTCGACACCTTC
>CAMCYG010000124.1 GCA_945883775.1 Victivallis vadensis | reverse complement strand
GGAAAGGCCAATGTGGATGTCTGGATCCATCCGCATTACCAGTCAACAGCACTCAACAAACTCCTTGCCGGGGTTCTTGATCAGGGGCCGTACGATGTGGTGCACTTCAACATGGGACTGCATGGTTGGCCGAAGGGACGCATCGATGAAAAATCCTTTGAGCCGCTGACCAGAGCGTTTGTTGAGGTCATCAAGAGTAAACTGCCCAAGGCAAAAATCATCTGGGCGAATACTACGCCGGTCATGCTGGGGGAAAAGGGTAAGCCGGCACAGATAGATCCGGAGATCAATTCGACTATTCTTAACCATAATCGAATGGCGGCCAATGTGATGACGGAAATGGGCGTGCCTATCAACGACTTTTATTCGCTGTTGATCGGGAAACTTGATCTTTCCATCGGCGATAAGTTTCATTGGACGGGAGCGGCGTATAAGATTTTGGCCGATGCGGCTACGACCTCTATCAATATGTCAATAGCACCGTCTTCAAGGTGAAGCTCAGGAGAAAAGTTCGGAGGTTAATTAATGAAGAAGGTTTATATTTTTGCAATTATGATGCATCTTGCTGGCTTGGGTGGTGCGGCGAAGGCGTTGGAATTGAAGTCGCCTGACGGCAATCTCACGGTGAAATATGAGCTCAGGGAAGGAAGTCCTGTTTATCGGGTGGACTATAGCGGGAACCCTGTCATAGTCGATTCGCCGCTGGGACTGGAACTTGAGAACGGTTCACTTGCTGGCAACCTTACTAGCGTGAAGGAGACTTTCAGCAAAAATGATTCGACGTGGTCGCCTGTCTGCGGGGAGAGGGCTGTTGTTCGCGATCATTACAATCAGGTTGCAGTGGAGTTGAAACAAGTACATGCCCCGGGTCTCTCGATGATCCTGACTATACGGGCCTATGATGAAGGTGCGGCATTCTGTTACACGTTGCCGGCGCAGGGTGGCATGACAAATTTCACAATTAAGCGTGAGAATTCATGCTTTGCTTTTGCTGCGGATCATCAGACCTGGGCCACGTACAGTGCGCAGGGGCTTTATGAGAAAGTGACATTGAGCAGGGTTAAGGCGGGTTGTGAGCGGCCGCTGATTGTGCAGGCAGCAACGAATTTGTTTGCCGCGTTGGCTGAAGCGAGGCTGGTGGATTATGCGCGAATGAAGCTTCAGCCTTCCACAGGACTCCCTTATGCTCTGGAAGCCCTTCTCGATGCAGACGGTGGAAAATACGGCACCGTAAAAGGTATTACGCCGTTTACCACGCCATGGCGGGTCGTAATGATTGCCTCTAATCCCTGCAGGCTGATGGAGCAGAATTATATCATACAGAATCTGAATGAGCCATGCACGCTGTCGGATACGTCGTGGATAAGGCCCGGAAAACTGCTGCGCGAAGTAACTCTGACAACAGAGGGCGCAATGCGTGCGGTGGATTTTGCGGCTTCCAATAAATTTCAGTATATAATGTTTGACGCTGGCTGGTATGGTCACGAATACGATGATGCGGCAGATGCGACACAGATATCGGTTGATCCTGAACGATCCCCCGGTCCTCTTGCTTTGCACGATGTGATCCGGTACGGGCGCTCGAAAGATATCGGGGTTATACTGTATGTCAACCGGCGGGCGCTCGAGCGGCAGCTTGACAAGTTGCTTCCTCTGTACCGAGAGTGGGGAGTTGCCGGGGTGAAATATGGATTTGTACAGGTTGGGTCTCAAAAGTGGACCAGCTGGCTGCATGAAGCGATAAAGAAAGCCGCCGAGCAGCGGCTCGTGGTGGATGTACATGACGAGTACCGTCCGACGGGATTCAGTCGTACGTATCCGAATCTGCTTACTGTCGAGGGTATCGCTGGCGACGAAGCGAGCCCATCCAATGCCTCATCGCTGACGATTTTCTTCAGTCGTTTTTTGGCAGGTCCTGCAGATCAGACATATTGCTATTTCGATCCCCGTGTCGGAACGAGGATAGGCACGCATGCGTACCAGCTTGCGAAAAGTATATGCTTCTTCAGTCCGTTGCAGTCAATTTACTGGTATGACAGGCCTGCGCCGGCCGGGGTTGACCCGGCTGCTATCAATGCACCTGCTGCTGCGCCAACGGGAGTAGGCGGGGTCATGGCCAAGGTCTACAAAAAGAATGGATGCCTCATTGGAAGTGAGCCGGAGCTGGAATTCTTCAAGGACCTGCCGACGATATGGGATGATACTCGTGTTCTGCAGGGCGAGATAGGGAAATTCCTCCTGGTCGCGCGGAAGAAGGCGGATCGCTGGTTTGTAGGCTTTATGAATTCCAGCGAAGAGCGCCGGCTGAACCTGCCGCTAGATTTTCTGGACGACGGGGTAGAGTACAATGCTCGGATATATACTGATGACAAAGCGGTGCCCACCCGTACTCAGGTTAGGATTGAGACTCGGCGGGTGAAGCGCGGCGATATGCTTGCGTTGGCTGCCGGTATCACAGGTGGGGTGGCGGTAATTATTGAAAAAGATTGTATGCAATTGCAGTCTGGCATCAACAGCACCAGTGGCGGGCAATAGTGCCAAAAGCGATTTCTTAGCTGTTTTGTCCGCGCAGGAAATAGTTGGTTCTTTTTTCTTTTGATATCGTTGTTGCTGGACCGTGGCCTGCATAAACAACCGTATCCTCCGGCAGTGCAACTAGTTTCTTTAGTGATTTGGCCAGTATATTTGTATTCCCGCCGTTGATGTCTGTCCGGCCGACGGAACCAGAGAATAGAGTATCACCAGAGAAAAGAATAGACTGTTTGACGAAATAGTAGCAAACCCCGCCTGGAGTATGGCCAGGTGTTGTGATTATCTTGAATTCCAGATCGTTTACTGAGTGGACCTGTCCATCCTCAATGTCTATGGTTTGCATCTGTGTAGGTTTATCTGGTGCAGGATAGAACGGAGGCATGGCATTTTCAGCTGTAAATGCCCACTTCAGGTCGGCTTGATGGATATATACTGGTGCAGGATGCTTGGCGTGAAGTTCTGATAAACCTGAAATGTGGTCCATATGTCCATGTGTCAGCAGATATCCTGATACCATCAGCTTTTTGGAAGATATTATCTGGTCAATATTTACGGCCTCAGAACCGGGGTCAATGATCAGGGCATATCCACTATCGGAAGTAATAATGAAACAATTAACTTCAAACGCTCCTACTACTATATTTTGAATGTTCAAGAACGTGTCCTTTCTGTTAAGATGGGAGCATTATTAAGGACATTGTCCGTTATGCGCAATAAAACATTTAAAAAACTGAGATTCATTGTGACAGCTGGCCCGACAAGGGAATACTTCGATCCTGTCCGATATATAAGCAACCGGTCGAGTGGCAAGATGGGGTATGCCATTGCCGATGCAGCCAGGCGGCGCGGGCATTCGGTAATCCTCGTCTCAGGGCCGGTTGCATTGAAGCCTCCTGCTTGTGTGATAACAAAAAGTGTAGTAAGCTCGGACGATTTGTTCAGCAGTCTGAAATCTAACATGAAAAAATGCGATGTCCTCGTGATGGCGGCTGCGGTATGTGATTTTAAGCCAGCATTTCAAAGTAGACAGAAAATCAAAAAAAATACAGTGAATATCCCGTTAAGGATAATTCCGACTATAGATGTTCTTAGGAGCATAGAGAAATTCAAAAAAGGACGGTTCTTTGTTGGATTTGCGGCAGAAACAAATGATGTTCTACCCAACGCATATAAGAAGCTGATGGAGAAGGGTTTGGATATGATAGTGGCGAACGATGTGTCTTCTCCGGTAGCTGGTTTTGAATCAGACGACAATAAAGTATCAATTATGTTCTCAGGGCAGAAACGCGCGACCAATTGGCCTTTGATGTCAAAAAAATCAGTAGCCAGGATGCTGGTCTTAGAGATTGAAAAAAAGATTCAGGCAAGCCGTTAAGCGATTATTTCTGGGCAATAAGATCTGTTACGTATGCAATGCCTTCCTGTGCCCAGTCGTTTATTACCAGTCCGCTGTCATATCCGATACCGACAAGTATTCCGCCGAATATGGCTCTTGTGTAAAAGTCGTCACCAGCGAAGAACAGATAGTAGAAAGAATATCCGGGTATTATTGTGCACATGACACCGGTAAACATATTGTCTTTGAAAGCCTTTAGTACAATCGTAACATGCATGACAATTATTATCCACGGTCCATATACTTTAACTAGATCAACAATTCCTGGCATAAAATTGCCGTATCTCAGTCCTCCACATATTCCAGCTAGCACAACAAATATCAAGGAACTGGCAAGTGAATGATTGAAATGCTTTTCTTGCTTGTTGGCTACTTCTGTTTTTGCTTCGGATATCTGGTTCCATTGGCTCTGTTTCTGATTCTGCTCAGCAAATGAAGGCTCATCCGTTTCTTCTGTGTGTTTTTTAAGGGAAAGCTTTTTCTTTTCCTCAGGTTTGGCGTGTGCCGAAGCATCAATGCTTTCCGCCAGTACTGCTGAGATTGCGGGATTAGACGTCGCGACTGGTGTAGCTTCCGCCACGACTTTGCTGTCTTTGTTCAAGGCACAGCCGCAGTATTTGCATTTAATCAGCGATATGTCAGCAAATTCAGATAAAGTAGAAGTTTTCCCGCAACCTGAACATAAAATATCTACATCAGCCATAAGTATTCCTCTTCATCACTTAACATTAATCTATTTAGATGGCTTTATGGAGCACATAAAGCCATTACTTCATCGCATCTTCAAGCTCGTTGTTCTGTTTTACTCTAATGTCGTTTATCTGCTGTTTGGCTTTCTGACCTGCTTCGACTGCTGTTTTGCCGGTAGCGCCATCAACAAAAGTCTTTATACTGGACTCGGCTGGTGGAGATTTCGCAGCCGGCCCATTATTGACAGGATCCTTCTTAGCGCATCCGATGAAGACAAGCGAGGCTACGGTTATAACAGTAAAAGCATTTCTCATTTTTTGTTCTCCTGCAAGTAACTGTACACAATCTTCTTAATAACGCCAAGTCCTTTGATATTATCCATGTATTTCGCCAGCATCACTACGGCCTGGTAAAGATGCTCATTAAAACTAGCCGTTTCTGGTCTTGCGCCCAACCGGCTTATTGCCCCGATAGCCTGTATAAGTCGCTGTATGACCGCATAGTTAAAGACGGCAAAGAAGTCATTAGTGTTGCGGCCAGAGATCTTTGCATAATATTCGACCAACTTGTGCTGATCATCCAGTGACAGTGAAACATAGGGATCAGCAACCAACGAGGCAATGTCATATACCGCAGATCCGATCCTCATCCCCTGAAAGTCAATGAAGTAAGGTCTGCCTTCTTTGAATATAATGTTTGTGGATTGGAAATCACGGTGGACCAGCGTCTGTGGTTCGCAAAGCAAGATATCCGCCAGTGGCTTCATCTCATTCAGGCATTTCTTTATAATCGTATTGCTGATGTACATGCGGTCTTTAAGAAAATGGTCAGAAAACAGATTGTGTTCCCATTCGTATAAAGACCGATCGAATGGCGACGATAGCTCAATCGTGGACAATGACGACTTTTTCTTCGCGGCATTATCATGCATCACGTGTACAGCATCCAGTATTAGATGATATAGTCTGATCAGTTGGCGATGTGATTTATTCTTCGAAAGGGCAAGCAGGCTATTTTCTCCGGCGTCTTCCATGAGAATGGTTTTTGTTAGCGGATTATCGTATATGACCTTGGGCACCGTAACTCCAATGTCCTGAAGGAATTGCGCGTTCTGGCAATAAAGCGAGTTCTCGGGACGCTCCAGTGTGTATCGAATCAATATGTAACTTTTCCTTCCGTTGAATATCCTGAAGAATGACCGTGCAGAGCCCCGGGGCTCTAGAGGCATGACCGTGAGCTGGGTCAGCCGTGTATTCAGGCAGTCAGCAACAATTGACATGAGTGATTTATCAAAATCAGATGCTTTTATTAGCGGGTTTCTTGCTGTTGCATTGAAAGAGACTCCGTTGCATACGATCGAATCCTTGATAACAGCATTAGCCCCTATGATGCAGTCTTTCCATATCACAGAATTTATGACTTTTGCATGTCTCGAGACCTGTGTAAGCGGTGAAATGCAGGCCACGCTACCTTCTGTGCCGCGATTTGTTTGACCTCTACAGAATATGCGCCTGAGTCGTTTGGTTGCATATACTCGCTTATGGGTTTCGATGTAAGACTTCGGATTCCCTATATCAGACCAAAATGAGCCTGCAACAACAACACCGGCCACATTCCGACCGTGCTTTATGGCGTTCTCGTATCCATGAACAATTGTGGAGAACCCAGACCGTGGCATGTATCTGCGAATGTCGGGATGCACCACCTGCACGCCGCAGAATGTATATGTTTCCTCGTCAGGTGTCGGCTTGGATCTGAAATCGGCAATCATCCCATTTGCAATACGTACCGTTTTGGGCCCTTTGTCACGCACCAACCATGCCGACGCAATGCATTTATCAGTTTTTCTGAAAGCTGAGCATATAGGGATTGGATCAATATCAGCGATTATATCTCCGTTTATTAGCCAGAATGGCTCGTCGCCGGTAAACCATTTAACGCTGGTTACCGTGCCTCCGGTGCCAAGTATCTGAGGTTCATAAGTCAGTGATATATGCATATCCTTGCCTTGTCGATCCAGTATATGTCTCAGGATTGCATTGGGTAAATAATGGGTGTTGATCATGCACTCTTTGATCTTCCAGTCCTTCAGCATTCGGAGCGTATGTTCAAGAAGGGGGACATTCCAAAAGGGCATCATAGGTTTCGGTATGATGTTGGTCACAGGATATAACCGAGTCCCCATTCCGGCTGACAGAATCACTGCTTTATTTGGTATTAGATTTGGCATATCTCAATATAACAGGTGTTTATTTCTCTGTAAAACAAAGGACCTGATGCCGCTTTTCATTTGTAGCAATAGTTTGTCTGGATTTGTTCCATGTTTAAGTTCATTCCTGACCATGTCAGTGCCGTACAGCCTGTCAAAGTGATCCATATTGAAGGCGGGATGCTCCCATAACATATCCGCTCCGTATTCATTGGCCATTGCGGCAAGAATATATATGCTTGTTGATGCTGGTAAGAATATTCTGTCGTCGGTAACATTGATTTTGACACAGTTAAGTCTGTCAGTCCGCGGGAACCGGAAGGGAGTGAATGA
>CAMCYG010000123.1 GCA_945883775.1 Victivallis vadensis | reverse complement strand
GTTTCTCGCGGTTCGGTAAGAATCCATTGCCTCACCAGAGACAAGGCGATTACCAGCATATTGCGCAAATTGTTTTCGCGACTAGGAGGTTGGCGATATGGTTTAGGCTCGCCCTATCAAATCGAACAGACAACCTTTGCGCTTGGGATGATAGGTTATTTGAGGAAAAGTAAGGCTGATATAATCCACCTTCAGGATCCATGGTTGGCATGGCTGCTGGAGAAAGCCGGTGGGATGGGGTGGCACAAGGCTAAGGTTATCTTAGCACACGGGACTGGTGAAGATGCGGAATATCGGCAGAGATTCACATATCTTCAGGAGCTGTCGCCATATTACCTTGATCAAGTTCAGGACTCAGCCAAGAACCAGAATACATTATTAACCGCCGATAAACGCAGATGCACGCCGATAAAGACTGATAAGAAAGATGGTAATATGCTGCGAATTTCTTATGAACAGTCTCATCAAAATCCGCAGCAAGTTGCTTCACCGCCTCCGGCGGATGATACACATCATTCCCCATCGGCTCGTATCGGTGGCCATACTTCTTCCTCTTCGTCTTCCAATCCGCCCTTGGCGGAGGACAAAGCTATCGGCGTTAATCGGCGTTCATCGGCGGTAAATGAATCTTCCTCTTCCCTTTGCGAACTTAGCGCCTTTCCTCCGTCGCCGAAGAACAGGCTATGGAGGACAAGTGCGCGAGAAAAATCTGACTCCGTGTCCTCTGTGGTCTCTGCGAGAGAAAAGCTTCGCTTCATGATCCCTAACTTCATCGATACTTCCATCTTTTCCCCGTGCTCCGCCGAGCATAAATCCGCTCTCCGCGCTAAATACGGTATCCCTGTTGATGCGTTCGTAATCGGGTCAGTAGGTGCAGTGCGAATCGGGCACAAGAGAATGGATTATATTGTGAGGGAATTTGGTGAGTTATTGGCGAAGATATCTGACGGCGCGGGCGGGACCCGTCGCCCTACCTTGAAGCCGTTTTTGTTGATAGCAGGAGCCGAGGAGGATCAGACGAAGGAAGTCTTGAAGCTTGCAGAATCGCTTCTGCCAAAAGACAGCTACAAGATTCTTCTGAACCTGCCTCGCACGGAAATGATGGATTTATACCATGTGATGGATGTGTTTGCCATGGCATCCTTGGAGGAGCTTTTCGGTATCTGTTTCCTAGAGGCGATGGCTTGCGGCATTCCATGCATTGGGCACAAGTATCCGGTTACGGAATGGATTATTGGTCCCGCTGGCTGGAATATAGATATGGGCAAACCCGGCGAATTGGCAAATGCGATAAAGAAATTGAAAGATTGTTTAGCCGCCCGCGCCCCCGCGCTCGACGCCCCTCAGACTTTCCATGCACGACCTGTGCATGGAGAAACTCTCTTACAGGCTTCGCCTGATAAAACATCATGTGCTTCACCGGCGGAGCCGGGAGGCCAAACAAATCACGAACAAGTCGTTCGTGATTGTCTGCGGGGCGTCGAGGCCGGGGGGCCGGGCGGCAGAAATTCTTCTCTTGGCGAAGCCGGGCTTCGCGCCCGCAAGCGAGCCGAAGAGATGTTCTCAAAGGATGTTGTTATTCCGCAGATGATGGAGATGTATGAGGCCGTACTTGCGCATGAAATGCGCATTACGGCGGTTTAGGCTGTAGGCTATAGGCTTTAGGTCAGAATGAAGATTAGGCTTAAACATTTCGCTTTATCTTCCTAATAGTCGAAAGCCTACAGCCTGAAAAGCTGCATCCAATTGGATGTTAATGAAGAAAGGGAACAAGGGATGCGAGATCATGAGAAGTTGCGGGCGTTTGAATTGACGGATGAGATTGCACTGATGACTTATGAAGTGACTGCAAGGTTTCCTAAAGAGGAAGTGTATGGGTTGACTTCACAGATGAGAAGAGCGGCAGTTTCTGTTCCGTCAAATATTGTAGAAGGTTGCGCTCGCGAGAGTCAGCCTGAATACCTGCGCTTTCTTGAAATAGCCTTTGGCTCCTTGAAAGAACTCCACTACCAGTTCGGCTTATCAGTGCGTATAGGTTTCGCTCACGGTTTAAGACCAAAGGATTTTGAATCAAAGCTTATAGAAGCCGAAAAGGTGCTTGGCGCATTATTGCGGTCGATGAGAAAGCCCAATCACTGTAACCTACAGCCTAAAGCCTAAATAGCTAACGATGAGAATCAGCGTCATCATTCCAGCATATAATTCTGCGAAGACGATTGAGCAGGCGCTCGATTCTGTGCAGGCGCAAAACTACCCGGATATGGAGATAATCGTAGTGGATGATGGATCGACGGATGACACCGTAGGTGTAGTTAATAGTTATTCGTTATCAGTTAATAGGGGCAAGGTTCCTAAATCCAATAACTATGAACCAATAACTAATGACATTCCCATACAACTCATTCGTCTTCCGAAGAATGCTGGCGTGGCGGCGGCGAGGAATGCCGGGATTAAGGAAGCAAAGGGCGAGTGGATCGCATTCTTAGATTCAGACGATGTATGGATGAAGGGTAAAATCGAGGTGCAGATGAGGCATATTGCTTTATCTGGAGCTGATATGGTGTGTGCTGAGGTGCTCGACTTTATACAATCTTCAGAACGAATGCCTGTTGGCGAAAAAGGCATCACTGTAAGCGTGCTGAAAGTGGATCAGTTTATAAGTGCCAACCCGGTTGCTACAAGTACAGTAATTATTAAGAAGGCTGTATTGGGCGATGCGGGCTTGTTTGATGAAAGATTCTGCGGGCCTGAAGACTATGATTTGTGGATAAGGGTAGCATCAAAGTCTAATATACACAAATTGCATGCTCCCATGGTTTATTACAGGAGTGGCAATGGCATCAGCATGGATGATAGACGGTTTCTTCCGCAGGTTCTAAAAGTGCTGGATAAAGCATATGGCCAAGGCGGAGCCCTTGCCCGCTATCAGGATCGGTATAAAATCTCGGTGTCCAATCAATACTGGAATGCGGCATGGATGGCGTATAATCGGGTGGACAGGCCTACGGCAATAAGATATCTCATAAAAGCTTATTGGTTGAATATAACGAGCAGGCATCTTATAAGGCGTAAATGGCTGGAAACTATGCTGCGGTATTGCGGATTAAGTAAGGTTTAAGTGTGATAAACAAGAGATTGATATTATTAGTGGCGCTTATGGCAGTGATGTTGGCTGCTATAGTGCCTGCATATCGCGGGATTGATTTTGGTCATCACTGGGATGAGCCGCGTTTGCTCGACTCAGCGTGCGAGAGTATTGAATCCGGAATACTGCTCCCGCGATGGTACAGTTATCCATCTTTGTCTTATGATCTCGTTGCGATATGTGCGGTTCCAAAAATGGGCATTATTATGGTGGATGAATTTGGCAGGAAAGGTCCCGACAATACAACCCGAATCAAAGCAATAAAGATGCGCTTGTTGGATTATGTTCATTCAACAGACTACAAGTTGCTGGTGCGGGCGATATTTATAGTTCTTACATATCTTGCTGTTATATGGATCGGTCTGTTGGTCTATAGATGGAGGGGGTCTATTCCGGAAGCTGTTATCGCGGCCGGCATACTGGCTGGTTCATGGGAGCTTAATTATCATTCAAGGTGGATTGCGCCCGATGGTATATTGATGCAGTTCGGAGTATTGTCTTTAATGTTTCTGATGCATGGGATCCGGAATGAAGCGCGAAAGGGATTCTGGATAAAACTTGCTGCTGTGACCGCTGGCCTAGCTTGTGGAACAAAATATACTGGAGGAATATTTTTGATTCCTGTGCTTGCGTCATTGTTTATGTGGCCTGACATTATGCCGCAGATTAACAGTAAACAGGCAATAAAATCAGTATTCATAATTCTGGCATGTTTTACAGTAGCCTTTGTTATTACTACGCCCGGAGCATTATTGGAACCGGTTAGATTTGTCCGGCATGTATCCTGGGAGATGAGCCATTATGGGCGTGGCCATTATGGACATAGCATCAATGCCGGATTTGAGCACGCCTATCTGCTTTTTGTTTATCTGTCACAGGTGTCGCTTTCTGCGAATTCCATCATTGCTCTGGTTTGGTGTGGTTTTGCGGTAATTGGGACTTGGTCCGCATATAAGGATGATAAAAAAGAAGCAATCCTAATATTAATGGTTCCTCTTGTGTATTTCGTATACATGTCAATTCAGAAGGTAATGATAGTACGAAACTATCTTCTACTATTGCCTTTTATGGCTGTTTTCGCCGCGAGGGGAATAGCCCTTATCTATGAAACGTCTTCACGCAGATGGAAATGGCTTGGTGTGGCAGTATATGTTCTTGTTTTCATCATGTTTGTCATCAATATCCGGGGTTTGATCTCGACATCTGAAACAATAAGGAACCGGCATAACGTAAGCCAGAAGGATGAAGTATTGAATTACATTAGATCTCATATTAAACAGGGCTTTGTCTTGTCAGCAGAGGCAAGGGAACAACTACTGATAGATCAAAAGGAATTCATTTGTCCGGATGCCAGGAAAACCAATTATGTATTTATGGCGAGATGGTGGGGTGCCGGTCTTGCAAACAGAAAGGGGCGCTATCAATTGATTTCGGGGTCGAGGGAGGTCAACTTTGATTATTATCCAGATTGGGCGGGGGATGTAAGGGTTGTTGCCATGGATTACAAAGATGCCTTATTGGCCGGCATGATAACGGATGGGAAATAATATGAGCTATAGAGGGATAGTCAAAAGAATGATGATGTCAGGTTTTTCAGTGCCCGGGTTTATAAAGCCAGTCATAAGATTGTTTTATAGATTTGGCGTGTTTATCACCGAAGGCTTTATTTTCGTATATGCATGTTTTGTGGTAAAACCGGTGATCAAGTCCATTACAAAATGCGGGAAGGGACTCCGTGCTGAACGATTGCCGTATATTCGCGGCAGGGGAAATATTACGATAGGTGATAGTGTCAATCTTTCGGGAAGAAGCGGTTTCTATTTTATGTCATCAATGAGTATAATGCCTGAAATCAGGATTGGATCCAATACCTTTATAGGCAATGCATGCACCCTTCTGGCAGCAGAGAATATCAGTATAGGATCTAATTGCCTGATCTCGTCCGAGGTAAGGATACAGGACAACGACGGACATCCGGTCGATCCGCAAAAACGATTGGATTGTCAAAAAATAACATCGGCTGACATTAAGCCGGTGCGTATAGGTAATAATGTTTGGATTGGGTCCTCTGCTGTGATACTGAAAGGCGTAGCAATTGGCGATAATTCTGTTGTTGGAGCCGCCAGTGTCGTAACGAAGGATATTCCTCCTAATGTGCTTGTTGCAGGCAGTCCAGCCATTGTAATTAAAAATATCTCATAATAGTTTACTTGGTCATTTGATAAAAGACATAAGCTCCTGCCGTTCGATTTTTCGGAAATATACCATGAAGATATTATTTACCTGTAATCTTGTTCCTGATAAACAAGGCGCGTATGAGGATTACTTGGAGAATCTTGGGATATATGCGCATGGAAAGGGAGGCCAATTAGTTGTTATTCTCTCGGGTCAGCCCATTGCAAGTGTTGCTGAACGGTTGAGCAAGGCTTCTGTAAGGTGGTGGGTGATTGACGGCTGGATCGATGATACACGAAACATCCATCCCTGGAGAATATTCTGGCCGGCTCTGGGAATAATAAGAAATGAGAAGCCTGACATAGTCGCTGTCCATTTCGGGAATGAACTGCCCACGATATGCATGATCTTGTGTGCAAAGTTTGTAATGTGGTGCAAGGCCAAATGGGTGTGGTATCAGCATCAACAGATCTGTGATCCAGGTAGTATTGTCAGCCGAATGTTGTCGCGAATCAGATTGTTGAGTTTATTGTGTGATCATTTTGTGCCGCTGTATGAAGGAGGTAAAAGGTCTTTGCTTAAAAGGGGAATACCTGAAAGAAAGATTTCAGTAATTTATAACGGCGTTGTAGATTATAAGAATGGCAAACCCAAAGGATGGTTTAGAAAAGAGCTTGGCCTGGGTGATAACCAGACGGTTATTGTTAGCGTAAGTTCTTTGATTTCACGAAAAAGGGTGGATTTCTCTATCAGGGCTTTTGCCAAAGCAATAAATTGCTACAAGAATATAGTGGGTAATCCGGTGCTAATTCTCATTGGTTCAGGGGGTGAACAGAAACCATTGGAAGCGCTTGTTGAAACTCTTGGACTGGAGAAATGCGTGCGTTTTGCGGGTCAAAGACCTGATGTTCGCGAATGCCTCCAGGATGCGGACTTTCTTGTCCTATCTTCAACGGCCGAAGCAATGCCTCTTGCTGTCCTTGAATCCATGTCTGCCGGCATGCCGGCTGTTGTGACCGATGCCGGTTCAGCACGTGAGATCATTGACAACGGGACGACTGGATATGTTTTTGATATCAATGACGAACAGGGCTTTTCCGATAAGATCGCATTTTACATGAATAATCCTGATGTTCGAAAACTGCACGGAGCAAATGCGAGAAGACTGTGGAGCGAGAAGTTCTCTATGGATAGGATGGTGAGAGAACATATTGAGCTGTATTCGCGATTGTGTGAGAACAAAAAGTTGACAAGTTGACAAGTCAACAGGTCGTCAGATTAAGACGTGAAGATTTTTCATATAGTGATTTCGCTGCAACAGTATTGCGTAGTTAACAAGCTTACAGGTTGACAGGTTGACAGGACAAAACACAAGAGTCGTTCATGTTGTTATCTCCTTGAGGCCTGGCGGCCTTGAGCGGCAAGTTGTCGAATTGGTAAAGGAGCAGAATAGGCGGCAGCCGGGCTGTGCAACTGTTATCTGCCTGGATGAGGTCGGAGAGCTCGGGGACGAGTTCGTTAAAAGTAAAAGGTATAAGGTAACAGGTGAAATAAACAAAGATGATTTAGCCACCCGCGCTCCAGCGCTCGACGCCCCGCAGATAAGGCAAGAACGATCCGCGCTTCGTGGAAGAGCCACACTCCGGCGGGACATGCCTGTTCTTGCCCGGTTAGCCGCTCCGCCTTTGGCGGGTAATGAATTCACCTCTGTGCTCTCCGTGGGCTCTGCGAGAGATGCTATTTCTTTTCAGTCCTCAGTTCACCGTTCACAGTCCACCGTCTACTGTATCAATGCTGATCGCTCCCGCTGGCCATGGGATACCGCGGCAGTTAAAAGTATAAGGTGTAAGGTTAAAGGAATAGTCGGTGTAGCCCACAGATTAAAGCAGACTGTGTCCGGCGAAGCCTCTTGGCGAAGAGGGATAAGCGCAGATAAAGATGATTTAGCCACCCGGCCACCCAGCCTCGACCCCCG